>CBKWLJ010000033.1:0-33715 GCA_966675205.1 uncultured bacterium | reverse complement strand
CCAAAAAGGCAGGTAGGAACGTCGGTCATCCTTATAGTGTTTCATCCTATCCTCATCACTACTGTTGTATAAGCAAAAATTATGAATTATGAATTATGAAGAGATTGGCAATTTCTACAGGTTTTCAGCCCCCCACTAGAAAATTTTAGGGGTCTAGATTTAGGGCGAGACAAAATCTCCCTCTAAATGCCTGAATGCTTAATTCATAATTAGTGAATTCATAATTCATAATTTAATTTCTGCCAAACCCTAAGCCCCTAAGTAGCGCCTCAAGAAACTCTCCAACGATTCTAGCTTCAAGTTGTAAACGGATTCCAAAGTTGCAACTTCATTCGGTGTGCAGAAAAATTCATTGGCTAGTAAGGTCCGCAGCGTCCCCAGGCTCTTTCGGACTTGAGGATTAACAAAACCCACAGCATTTCTTGCCCCATCAAACAAAAGCAAAGGTGGATTGATAATAATGGGTTCCCGGTTAAACAGGCGGCTGAAAATGCGAGGAATATCTTCTCGCTTTAAAACATCTGGCCCCCCTACAGCAAAAATTTGATTGCGTGCCCCTTCAGCAGTGACGGAATCAACCGCCATTTGTGCCAAATCGTCCGTACTGACAATGGATGTCCGGTTTTTGGGGTCGCCAATGAGGAGATAAATCCCCGTTTGCCGAAATTGCTCAGCTAGGGGCAAAAGGTTCGATGAAAATCCAGAAGGGCGCAGGATAGTATAATTCAGTCCACTGGCTTGCAGATACTTTTCTACTGCTCGCTTAGCTTTGAAGACTGGGGCATCTTCGTAGCCGCGATCGACTCCTAATACCGAAATTAAAACAAAGTGCTGTACACCCTGTTCCTTCGCTTGGTCAATTAGCTCGATATTGGCTCGGTAGTCTAAGGCTTGAGCATTGCCGTCAGAGCCGTGAGTACTGATGATATACTGAACCCCTTTGCAGGCTTTTTGGATATCCTTTTCTTCTCGCAAGTCACCAATAAAAAGTTCAGCACCTCGGTTTTCCAGTTCTGTATAGCGAGAAGTCAGACGGACAAAGGCTCGGACTGGCAGTTCTCGCTCTCGCAAAATTCGCACAACTCGGCGTCCAACTTGTCCTGTTGCTCCAGTAACTAAGTACATGAAAAAATACCTCTTTGGTACTGAACTGCTACGTTAGAACTCAACAATCACCGGCGTATGATCGCTCGGTTGCTCCAGTTTTCTTGGCGCTATATCAATTGTGCAACTGGTAGCCCGGTCATAGAGATCGGCCGTAAGATAGTGATGATCAATGCGCCAACCCCGATTACGGCTGAAACCGCCTTGGCGATAGTCCCACCAACTATAGTGACCGCCTTCTGTAGTAAATTTGCGAAAGGCATCGGCTAACCCCACCTGTAAAACTTCCTGTAAAGCTTGACGTTCGGCAGGTGAAGCCATGATATGGTTGTCTTTGCCTTTGGGGTTATGGATATCTCGGTCATCTGGGGCAATATTAAAGTCTCCACAGACACACAGAGAATTGGGCTGTTGTTCTAATAGTGCTTTGAGATATTCCCCTAAGACTTTGAGCCAACGAAGTTTGTAGTGATATTTTTCGCTGTCTACAGCAGCACCATTGGGAACGTAGAGATTCACAATCCGCACGTCCCCGACAATGCCACTAAGGACTCGTTTTTGTTCGTCTAAATCTTCAACAATGTCAGCACCCAAGATTGGGGCGAACCCGGCGTGGATGTCTGCTACTGGCGTCTTACTCAGAATCGCAACGCCATTGTAGGATTTTTGCCCGGAAATGTAGAGGTGATAGCCGAGATTTTCAATTTGCGATCGCGGAAAATCCGCATCCACCACTTTCGTTTCTTGCAGGCACAGCACATCAACGGGTTGCTGCTGCAACCAATCCACCACCTGTCCTAGCCGGGTGCGAATTGAATTAACATTCCAAGTAGCGACTTTCATCATTAAAGAGTTGAAGGTTGAAGGTTAAAAGTTGAAAGCTGAAAATTTTCTCTCAGTCTCATAAATTGCAAGCTGTTAACTTGCAACCTGTAACCTTATCACCTTCAACCCCTTTTTAGATCTTGCAGCTCAAATCGCCTGCTTTTTGGGTAAAGCGGAGGTTTTCACCGTAGTCTACAGGGCAATCAATCACAGTCGGGACATCTTGAGCCAGCGCTGTCTTCAGGATAGGAATCAATTCATCCGTCGAAGTGACTCGGTAGCCCTTCAATCCCATACTTTCAGCCAATTTGACAAAATCGGGATTCCCGAAATGGACAAACGCCGAGTCACCAAATTGGTTTTGTTGCTTCCATTCAATCAAGCCATAGCCGCCGTCATTGAAAATCAACGTGACAAAGGGGGTTCCCACCCGTAAGGCAGTTTCCAATTCCTGACAGTTCATCATAAAGCCACCATCTCCGGTGACGGCAACGATATTGCGATCCGGATAAACCAATTTTGCTGCGATCGCTCCTGGCATGGCAATTCCCATTGCTGCGAAGCCGTTGGAGATAATACAGGTATTGGGGCGATCGCAATGATAGTGACGTGCCATCCACATTTTGTGAGCCCCCACATCTGAGATCACAATATCCTCTGGCCCCATCACTTGCCGCAAGTCATAAATCAATTTTTGCGGCTTGATGGGAAAACCATCATCGTTCGCATAATACTCGTAGTCAGCACGGATATCTGCTCGTACATCAACCGGAGAGGGTGTGGGTTTCCCCTGCCGATCCGCTTGCTTCATAATTTCCTCAAGGGAATCGGAAATATCTCCTACCACTTCCACCAAGGGAATGTAACTGCTGTCAATTTCTGCCGGTGTAGCTCCAATGTGAATGATCGGAATCTTACCAGTTGGATTCCACTTTTTAGGAGAATATTCCACCAAGTCATAACCCACCGCAATGATCAAGTCAGTTTGATCAAAGGCGCAACTAATGTGATCCCGCTGTTGCAATCCGACTGTCCACAACGCCAAAGGATGAGTGTAAGGAATGACTCCTTTACCCATAAACGTATTTACAACCGGAATATTCATCCGAGTTGCAAATTCCGTCAGCGCTTCACTAGCTCCCGCACGAATTGCCCCATTGCCGACTAAGATTAAAGGATTTTTTGCTTTAGAAATAGCGACGGCAGCTTTGCCAATACTGCGGAAAGAAGCATAAGTTTTTTCCCGCTCATCTCTGTCGAGTGATTCCCCATCAACTGACATCGCCGCAATATTTTCTGGCAGGTCAATATGAACTGCACCAGGTTTTTCACTTTGAGCAATTTTAAACGCTTTGCGGACAATCTCTGGTGTAATACTAGGGCGAACAATTTGAGCATTCCATTTGGTAACGGGGGCAAACATGGCCACCAAATCTAAATATTGGTGAGATTCAATATGCATCCGATCTGTGCCCACCTGACCTGTGATCGCCACTAATGGAGCCCCATCTAAGTTGGCATCAGCTACACCCGTCATCAAGTTCGTTGCACCGGGCCCCAAGGTAGAAAGGCAGACCCCAGCTTTCCCTGTTAGCCGTCCATAAAGGTCTGCCATGAAGGCTGCGCCTTGTTCATGACGAGTTGTAATAAATTTAATTGATGAATGCTTCAGCGCTTCTAAGACGTGGAGATTCTCTTCGCCTGGGAGTCCGAATACATATTCGACTCCTTCATTTTCTAGGCAACGCACTAACAGGTCAGCGGTGTTCATTTCGCCCATCTTACTTCCCCTGCTATTTATTTTTGAGTTGAGGTTAAGAATTGATTGGATACCAAGTTGTAGTCATACGTAGCAGATTCATTTTCTCCACATCTGGAGCGTCTGTCTCAACTACTAGGTTTGAACGCAACTTCGTATGAGATGGTAATAAAGGCTCGCAACTTTAACAAAGTAAAGTACCGAACCTGATAGGAGCGTAATGTAATACGCCCCCAAACTTCAAGAGGTTCTTGACAATTAAAAAATCCCGATTACTTGATCCAAACCGTTTTAATGTTTACAAATTCATGAATTCCTTGAATGCCTAATTCACGTCCATAACCCGAACGTTTAATTCCCCCAAAGGGGAGACGGGGGTCGGATTTAACTAGACCATTAATGAAGACGGCTCCCGCTTCGAGTTCATCAATGAAGCGATGAGCTTGTTCTTCATTCGTTGTCCAAGCACTTGCTCCCAATCCAAACGGTGTGGAATTCGCCAGTTTGATTGCCGTATCAATATCACTCACACGAAACAGGAGCGCCACAGGACCAAAAAATTCTTCTTGATCAGCGGGTGTTCCTGGGGGAAAATCGGTCAGGATGGTTGGCGGATAAAAATTACCGGGACGATCGCTCAAGGGTTTTCCACCGGTGAGGGCTTTTGCGCCTTTTTCAATGCAAGCTTGGACTAGCTGATCTAAATCTTGAAGAATACCAGGAGTGGCTAAAGGACCAACATCTGTATTCTCATCCATGGGGTCCCCTATTTTCAAGGCCTGGAATTTTTCAACGAGGCGTTGCTCAAATTCATCGGCTATGGCATCGACGACAATAAACCGCTTGGCCGCGATGCAAGATTGTCCGTTATTAAGTAGGCGTGCGGTAACGGCTGTAGATACTGCGGCTTCTAAATCCGCACTTTCCAAGACAATAAACGGGTCGCTTCCGCCGAGTTCCAAGACGGTTCTCTTGATTTGCTTGCCTGCTGCGGCAGCCAGAGAAGCTCCTGCAAATTCACTCCCCGTTAAGGTTGCAGCTTTGACTCGCGGATCATTAATCAACCCTTCAACTTGAGCTGCACCAATTAATAAAGTCTGAAATACCCCTGCGGGAAATCCTGCTTCTTGAAAAATTTCCTCGATCGCTAATGCACATTGCGGTACGTTAGAGGCGTGCTTCAATACGCCAACATTTCCTGCCATCAGTGCGGGGGCAGCAAAGCGAAATACCTGCCAGAAGGGAAAGTTCCAAGGCATGACAGCCAGAATAATTCCCAAAGGCTGGTAACGCACAAAGCTCTTACTGGCATCCGTGGAGGCTGGAACATCGGCCAAGAACTCAGCCGCTTTTTCGGCGTAGTAGCGGCACACCAAAGCGCATTTTTGGGCTTCAGCGATCGCACTTTTCAGAGTTTTCCCCATTTCCAAGGTCATGATCTTGCCAAAGCTAACTGCGTCGCGCTCTAAAATCTCAGCGGCATTGTTCAGCCATTCAGCCTTTTGGGTTATTGGTATTTTTCGGTACTGCTCAAATGCCTGTTGCGCTAGTGCTAGCTTTTGTTCGATTGATTCGGCGCTTTGGGCCTCAAAGGTTTTAATGGTTTCCCCACTTGCAGGGTTAATCGTAGCAATACCCATTGCTTACCTCTCCAATCCCAACTCTGCTTGGGATAGCTGTTGCTCTCCTAGTCTACTGCTACATCTTCTGTCAATACCTCAATAGTGTAGATGGCTTTACACATTGTTAAGGAAGGAGAGAAGGCTAGGCTAATTGTCAATTTTTATAAACCCTTTATAAAATCATATACTTTCTTTAGAATCGCAAATCTTAAACAAAAATTTATTTTCTTTGAGATGTGTACTACAATGTGCAGGGAGATAATAGTTCTGCTAGCTTGAAAAGCCTTTCCCTTTCATCACAGCAAAGACTCAACAACCTAGCGATTAACTACGAATCGGCCAATAACAAGCGCCACGTAGCCGCTTGGGGAGTGCTGTTTCCACTCTTGTGGCTAGCGTGATGTGACCGTCGCAGGATATGCCTAAGGACAACATGGATGATTTGGACTTTTTCCCCTGTTGTGAACTCCAATATGGCGGTACTATTGGCAACAACCCTACTATCGCCAAAAAGCCAATCATTTTGGCCGTTGATGACGATGAAGACAATTTACTGCTTTTGGCTTATGCCCTAGAGCCTTTAGACTGTTGCTTAATTACTGCTTCTGATGGGTTAAGTGCTCTACAAAGAGCAAAAATGTATCACCCGGACTTAATCTTGCTTGATATTCTAATGCCATTTATGGATGGCACTGAGGTTGTCTCTCTTTTGAGAAAAGACTCTACTCTCAAAACGATTCCTGTAATTGCAGTCACAGCCTTAGCTCATGCAAAAGACCGAGAACGTCTTTTGCACGCAGGCTGTAATGATTACTTGATCAAACCTTATATGTTGGAAGAAATTGACACCGTAGTCCGGAAATATCTGCGCTTTCCTACTGCTATTTCTTAAGCTTAGGAATGGCTTCAGGATTGCGAACTTCCGGAGTGACATCCAAGACGGCAATGATCCCCGTTCGACCGGTTTCTAGGGTAGCATCGCTGAGCAAGTCAAGGACAGTGACCTCAAGTACTTCCTCAATGAGCGTCTTCAGTTTAGGTTTGATTGCCTCATCTAATTCTGAGCGCACTTGTTCTGCCAACTCAGCTTGACCGCGATCTGCCAGGAGTTGCTCGGGTGGAGTAATCGAATTTTCGACGATGATAGCCAGCTTTTCATCAAAAAGTTGGCAAGTTACTTTGCTGGGCTGATGCCCCAACTGCTCACGGTATAAAGATTGGAGCCGTTGTGAAAGTGTACGCTCTAGCTGCCCTCGCGTAGGCTTTGAGGACTCTTGGCTCATAGAAAGGTGGTGTTTAAAATTAAAAGATCCTAAAGGCATATTTTAAAGAGATTATTCAACAATTTGGGGGTTACTTCTAAATTGAGAAGATAAAAAGAGCTGCAAAGCCGGATGGAAGGATGTACTCCTTCCCTCACAGACAGAATGACACCTTACTCTGCGGTGTTCTTGTACAGTTCTGCCTCCATGGTACTCATCTGGCTGCGCCACCGAGTACAAGTTGAAGGGAAAGATGGAGAGGAAAAAATACTTGAAACGTTAGCGAAGCGGGACGAAGTCCGGCAGCTTGATGCGATGTTTCAAGGCGTCCTCATCCAAATCCCCTACTTTTAAGTAGGGGGATTGCCCGTTCCCCGTTCCCTCTTAAATACCTGCGTTTATTTGTGCGTACCTACTTAGTTAATGCTCAGCTCCAAAAGTGATGCAAATAGTTGTAATTAAATGCTCTGTTGAGATCGGTTGAAGCAAATCCTAGCTTTTGCCTGAATCTTCCTTTTAGAAACACTATATAGTAATATTTGCCCATTGATAGGTGTCTCTTTTGAAAGCTCTCAATTAGACACCTCTCATTTCAATTCAGCAACGCTCCACTACAAGCCAGTCTGCATCAAGCGTAGGTTCGCCGCTTCGGGATTGCCTTGTCCACCTCTTGTAGAGCCTTGTCTCGAAAAAAAACTGACTTTTCCTAAAGCTGGACATAGATATGGAACTTTCCCTTGGCAGCAGTAACGAACCTGTTACTGAAAAACCCGTAGTTTTAGTTGTCGATGACAACGAAGATAACTTATTGTTACTGACCTTTCTGCTGGAGCAGATGAATTGCACGATTATCACAGCAGTAGATGGACAGACTGCTATCGATTCAGCGATAACTTATTTACCCTCTCTGATCTTGCTGGACATGATGCTACCCGACTTGGACGGGATAGATGTAGTCACTCACCTGAAGCAAAATACTTTAACTACAACAATTCCAGTCATCGCTGTAACGGCTATGGCAAGAGCAGAAGACCGAGAACGTATTTTAGCAGCAGGTTGTAATGATTTTGTGACTAAGCCTTTTAATATTGATGAGCTAGAAGTGCTGCTTCAGAAATATTTAAATTATGAATTATGAATTATGAAACAATTTATAATTCATGATTCACCATTTATGATTTTAGGGATAAATTAAAATTTTGTAAGTATCGGGAGTTGGAGCGATCGCGCGTTCGACTGCTTCTGTTAAATTTTGGAGTGGGTAGCGATCGCTAATTAACGCATTTACATCAATCCGTTGGTTAAACACAATATCCGTTGCTAGAGACTGTAGCCGATACGAGGAACTGTAACTTCCGATTAAGTCGATTTCCCGACGGTAAAGAATGTTGGGATTGATGGGAATTTCTACCTCATCGGGAAATTCAGCAAAAAACAAAATCTTGCCGCCTTTGCGCGTACAGTCTAAAGCTTGGAAAAAAGCTTTGTCACTGGGAACAGCTAGCAGTGTGGTATCTACGCCTATGCCATCTGTGCGGGCAAAGACTTTTGCTTGTAAATCGGGATCGCGGGCATCAAAAGCGGCTTCGGCCCCAACGGCTTTGGCTTTCTCGATGCGAGAGGGGAGAAGGTCAGTTGCGATCGCTTTTGCCCCAAAATATTTCACGAGCATAATGAACATTAGCCCAATCGGCCCAGCCCCCGTGACTAAAACAGTTTGACCGGGACTGATTTGTGCTTTTTTCACTGCCTTCAGACAGCAGTTGGTGGGTTCTACAAAGCTTGCTTGCTCAAAACTCACGCCTTCAGGGATGGAGATTAATCCTCCATTGCGGACAATGTGGCCAGGAACTTTAACATAATCTGCAAAGCCGCCCCCACTAGGAGTAAAGCCAGCCGTTGTGGTGATATTTTTGTAAACTTCGCACATGGAGAAGTTGTCATTGAGGCAATAACCGCAGTGCATACAGGGAATATGGTGCATCACCACTACTCGTTGCCCTACTTGCCAATCCTTCACATCTTCGCCCACAGCAGCAATCGTACCCGCCGTTTCATGTCCGTAAATTCGTGGGGGATCATAAAGCGGATAGCGAATTTTTTTGATATCCGACTGGCAAAGCCCCACCACTCGAACCTGCACCAGCACTTCATCGGCTTTGAGTTCTGGGACTGGCACCTCTTCATAACTGAGCTGATTTACCCCTCGGAATACCTGCGCTTTCATGCAATCTTCCTCTTTGCCTCGCAATTTTAGACTTTACCATTAGCTTCGAGCATTTCACTCGTTCTGCTCAATTTTTTCAGTGACAAAGCGAGGAATCCCCCAGAGGATGCTTATGTGAGGGCGATTACTTCTACCCAGTCTCGGTATTGCTCATCTCGATTTTGTATGATTGCCGTCATTTTCTCGATTAGCATCTTCGTAATCGGTCTGTCTTGAGGTAACTTATAGTTTTCTATTCGGTTAATCGGAGTAATTTTGGCGGCTGTACCGCTCAAGAAAACTTCATCGGCAATAAAAAGCTCAGATTTATCAACAGGTCTTTCCCAAGTTTTAATTCCTAAGTCTCTAGCGATCGTGATTACACTATCTCTGGTAATGCCTTCTAAGATATCTTGGTTAAACGCAGGAGTAATCAGTTCTCCATTTCTGACCAGAAAAATATTGGTACTAGAGGCTTCGCTGACTTTCCCTTGTGAATTGAGCAAAATTGCTTCATCAAAACCAGCTTCTACAGCTTCAGTTTTAGCTAAAGCCGAAGTCATATAGGCAGCACTGAGCTTACCTCTGAGTGGCATACTGCGGTCTTCTTGGCGATACCAAGAACTGATGCGACAACTCACTCCCTCAGTTGATAAATAATCTCCTAGTTCTAATCCATAAATAAAAAAGCTTTTTTCAATATTATGTAGTCTTGGCGAAATTCCTAAGCCTGAAGTATAGATAAAAGGTCTGATGTAAAATGATACAGTAGGCTTATTTTTTATAATAAATTCGATAATTATAAATTTAACCTTATCAGGGGGCAAATCGTATTGTAAAAACTTCGCGCTGTCACTGAACCTTTGGCAATGACGGTCTAATCTAAATAGCAAGATGTGCTGAGGATTTTGGGGGTCAGGAATACCCCGTAATCCTCCAAGCGCCCCAGTTCCATAATGTAAAGCGTGGGTCGCAATGGAGAGTTTGGCGTCAGAGAAAGGTATAAATTTATTTTGAAAGTAAGCAAGGGGTAAAAAATTCGGCATCGTCAAAGTTGCGTGAGAAGAGAAGAAAGCTTCGCAGTTTTACTATAAATGATTCTCTAATTTCAGACCCGGTACAGTTGAATCAACTTTGACTAGAACACTTGATAAATAAGTTTGGAAAGTCTTGTTTTTCAGGAGCTTGCTCCAGGGTAATAGGGAATGGGGAATGAACTTAATTGATGCTGTTAAGCATTCAAAAGCTGCTTGCCCAATTCCCAATCCCCTATTCTTAATGATTCATTCAGAAATCTTGCATTGCTAATACAGCTACAGTGGAGATGAGCAATCAATATCCTCTATTACTTAGTAAGACGGGGATAGGTCAAATCGGCTTCCCAGAAATAAACGCGATCGCAATATTTGGCTGGACTGGAACAAACCGCCTCTATCGAAACGTTTTGTGTGGGAGTGACATCTAAAGACACTGTGGCTGCTTCTCCCGGAGAAACGGTCTTGGTTTCGGCTTTTTGTCCATCCAAATAAACGTTAACGTAAACACTAGGGCTATCTCGATCATTGTCACGCATTCCGAACGCTAAATTTAGCCGTTGAAAGATTACGCCTGCCCTATTGGGCGTAAGTCTACAAGTCATTGCCGCAACGCTACTGCCTGGTCCCATAAATATTTTGGATGAATAAACAGCTCTACCGACAGCAACATCTTGATTTCGAGTATCCCAATTGCCGATTCCTGTATTAACACACGGGCGTCTGAGGAGAAACAAAGAAAGCATTTCCTCTTGAGCGATTGACTTATCTTGAGGGACAAGAG
This sequence comes from uncultured bacterium, assembly GCA_966675205.1. Classification (GTDB taxonomy): domain Bacteria; phylum Cyanobacteriota; class Cyanobacteriia; order Cyanobacteriales; family Coleofasciculaceae; genus JBFLZA01. The sequence goes on along the minus strand of CBKWLJ010000033.1, from coordinate 23,119 downwards.
CCAGAAACAGGGCGGCACTGGCAACAATTGTGCTAATTAACTGGTTTTTTTTCTGCATTGAGAGAAAACTTTTCGCCAATAGATGTCAACCTAGATCATCCTACATGGTTGTTAGGCGAAGTCAGCCCCCCTGATATTCAACCTTTTTGGTGCGATCGCTTCCTGTGTCAGTTTGTACACCCTAGTCGTCTAGGTGAGCGATCGCATCCTGCTCTAGATTCTCACCTCCATGGTACTGGAGTGAACTTGAAGGATTAACCCAATTCTGAAGCTTCTAACAGGGCTTTTTGATAAGCTTGAACTTGCAAATCAATCCCTGTAATCGCCGTACCCACAACAACCGCATAAGCTCCTAGTTGTAGCGCTTTTTGAGCCATTTGTGGTGAAGCAATACCGCCTTCACAAATGATCGGAACCTCCAACTGTTCTACCATTTGACTGAGGAGATCGAAACCAGGAGGAGAGAGGTGTTGAGTTTGGGCAGTGTAACCGTAGAGGGTGGTACCGACGATGTCAGCACCCGCTTTTTGAGCTGCGATCGCACTTTCTAGAGTATCTACATCTGCCATGACTAGTTTGCCGAGTTCCTTGTGAATTCGGGCAATCAACGTCTCTACAGTTTCTCTTTCAGGACGTTTTCGTAACGTCGCATCAATAGCAATAATATCAGCCCCCGCAGATGCGATCGCTTCAGCATGATGAAACTGGGGAGTAATGTAAACCTCACACCCTGGTAACTGCTGCTTCCACAACCCGATAAGGGGGGTAATAGGACATTGCTGACGAACTGCTTGGATATGAGCAGGCGTATCAATGCGAACCCCCACTGCACCCTGATTCACAGACGCTTGTGCCATAGCAGCAATCACGACTGGATCGTGCAGAGGTGAGTCAACCGGTGCCTGACACGAAACAATCAAACCTCGACGTAAAGCCTGAATTCGCTCAAGAGAATTAGCTGCCATGTTTGGAATTATGAATTATGAATTATGAATTATGAATCATCCATAATCAAAAGAGGTAGTTTCGGTGTTAATTTAAACGTTTCACCGTCAGTACCTGTGGTGGCGTGGAATCGGGAGGATAAATAAAGTCTATCTGTACAGGTTTGCGACTACCTGGTGCAAGTACCAACGTCTCCAATGGCTCTAATACCTGACCGGTTCGGTGCCATAAATGCACATAACGAGTTTTATCCTGTCCTTGTTCATCTTTGTAACGTAAACGAATACTTCCTCGGAAAAAGGGAAAATCGCGAGGAGGTTTTTGGAAGAGTAGCCCTCCTCGGCTCAATTTATCTTCCTTTAAAGGCGTTTCAATGGTTAGAGTAACGGTTTGCGGTTGATCAGTGGGGTTGTAAAGAGGCAAGCTGAGGTTATATTCCACTGCATAGTTACCGTGTGCTTCATAAGCAGTATCGGGATAGCGCACTAGCATTTTCGCAGTCTGATTTTGATTGGTGCCCAATCGCCCTCCTCGCAGGCTTGCTAGTGGATAGGAAACGGCTTGACCGGGTTGAGGAAGGGTGAAATCCTTAGTGTTAGCATTATCTAGCAGTATCCCTTGCCATTTCGAGCCTTGTTGTACTCCAGCAACACGACCATAAATTAATTGACCACTTGTTTGCTCTGGGGGCGTTGGGGCTTTATCGCGTGGCCCTGCTAAATTGCCTGTATTCAGGAGAGTTTGCCATTCTGCTAAAGTGGGTGCCCTGTCGCTGCCATCTGAATTTTTCTTGGCAAACATGGTGAGACTGGCGGCATACACCTTACCACTACTATTAAGCCGAATTAATGCCGATCGCCCATTAATCGGTTTTTCTAGATTTCGCACAGGTGTGGGATGATTGAGTAACATCCGACTTTGACCGGGTGGAATCACCAGCTTTGCCGGAAAATCAGCTTGTCGTTTACCTTGGAGTACATCATGTACTGCGCGATCGCCTGGGCCAGCATAAGCTGTATTCTGAGGGTTCTCGATATAAGGCGGTAATGTGATGTACGGTGCTTCCTGAGTGAGATAAGTTGCCGCCTGCGACACGTCCACCGTAACGGGTTGTTTGCCAGGATTATGTAGCATTAGCCCCAGATAGAACGTCTGCAAGTCCTTGGGAGTATGAGTTTGGTGGTGGATAAATACATCAAATCGCCCTTGAAACGGATAGTTAAGATGAGCGGCCGGAGCAGCTTTTCCTGCTGGGGGAAAGGTAGACAGTAAAATTCCCTCCGTCTTTACCCACTCTGGGCTATTGCTGTTAAACATCGGTACATTATCCAGCTTGCCCGGTAAAGCCCGTACTTCTTGGGATTGCACGATGATTTGGGGTGTTGGCTTCGGTGTGGGCGTCGTTTGGGCTATGGCTTCTGAAAGCGATTTAGGACTTTTTGTGAAGAACCAAGATGCGCTTCCACCGACAAGGGTGAGAAGTAAGAGGTAAATAATAGGAGGAAAATTAATTTTTTTGTGAGTCATAAAGAGTTATTTGATCAAACGAGAAGCCTTACACGCCTACTCGATTGTCTCTTGCCCCATCCGCAAACACCTTCACCAGATTGGGTGAGCCATTGAGGTGACTGGCAATTGTGTGCTGCAAGATGACAACAATTGTGCTTGTGAACTCAAACGGGCGATCGCATTTAAATCGTTGTTGCCCATTCGTTAAATTCTCAATTTGTTGTTGTGGGATGGGCGTCTCGCCCGTCCCTATAATTTAAGAGCAGGCGAGACGCCTACTCCACAAGAGAATACTGCCCCTACTCTTCATCGTATTCGTCAGTTTATCTAGGAGTGATTCCCTACGAGATAGCCACCCCAACCTAATCGACGGCTTGGAGCTTTGCCCCAACATTTCATAATGGATCAGGTTGGCCTATACGGACTCGCCAGCCGAGGTTGTTATGCTTTCCGATAAATTTCGTCACCAATTGCGTCAAGAAGCAGAGCAATGGCGAACAGAGGGATTGATTGATGATTTTGTATACGAACAATTATCCCAACGCTACCAATTTAGTGAGATTGAAGCGGCTGCCCGTAACCGATTCGTTGTGATTTTACTGGGTTTGGGCTGTGTCCTCTTAGGCTTGGGTGTTATCACTTTTGTGGCGGCAAACTGGCAAGCTTTATCGCGAGGAGTGAAAGTTATCTTGCTGCTGAGTGGATTTGTGGGGATTAATGCAGCAGGCTTTTACCTGTGGCGACGCCCAACAGAAGGATGGCAGCGCCGTTTGGGGCAAGTATTACTCCTGTTAGGAGCATTAGTGCTAGGGGCAAATATGGCTCTGATGTCCCAAATGTTTCACCAAAGTGGACTGCTCTATCAGTTGTATCTCGTTTGGGGCTTGGGTGTCTTGGCAATGGCTTATTGCCTGCGGTTAAGGTTGCTGGGAATGCTGTCAGCCCTCTTGATTGGGTTAGGGTATTTAACGTATTTATGGGGGAGACAGTCAGATTTTGCATCTATAGGAGAGTTTTCCTGGTTACGGTTGATGGTGCAATGTATGCCAGTGTTGGCGGGTTTGATGTTTATCCCCCTCGCCTACTGGTGCCGATCGCGCTGGCTTTTTCGCATTGCTATAATTGCAATGATTTTTTCTTTGGAAGCGAGTTTGATTCAACTTGAGGTATTGGGTGACTCAGGTTGGATAGCTGCGATCGCTTGCGCTTTACCTCCTGCCTTATTGTGGGGATACAATGATTCTCCTTGGAGACAGCGTCTATCCGTAGATGAGTCATTTAATCGCGTAGCCCATATCCTTGCTCTCGTCTTCTTAAGTTTTCTGTTTTATGTCTTGTCGTTCTTGGGGTTATGGAACACCTCATCTCCACCGTCAGTGGAAAACTCCGTACAACTCCCTTGGCCGATGCTGGTTAATATTTTGATTTTGGGCGGCTTGACTCTTGCAGAATGGGTACAACTGTTTTTATCACGTCAAGTCAATCAAACAACAATTCTTGTCGCTAGCCTAATTATTATGAGTGCTGTAGTTCCCTTTTGGCACTTGAGCATCGCTAATAATCCGGCAGTTGCTGTGTTAATTTTTAACTTATTCTTATCCCTTCTCGCTGTTGGGTTAATCAAGGAAGGGCTAGCACAAGGTCAACGGCGCTTATTTTGGGGAGGTATGGTGCTGCTCACTCTACAAATTTTCAGTCGGATGCTAGAGTACAACACCGATTTACTCTTTAAATCCTTGGTTTTGTTCCTGTGCGGTTTGAGTGTCATTGCTGCCGGACTGTGGTTTGAGCGTTATGTCAGAATCCTTAGGGGCTGAGGGGTTGAAGGTTAGCAGGTTGAAGGTTAACAGGTTGAAGTGTAGAGAGTTGTTTGTTATAGGCGTTCCCAAAGGGTAGGTTAAAAAATTAGAAGGTTCAAACTTTCAACTTGCCAACCTTCAACCTGCCAACTTTTAACTTACCAACCTTCAACCTGCCAACTTTTAACTTACCAACCTTTAACTTGCCAACTTTCAATTATGACCTCTCCTTCTGACTCCCCACCGTCCACACCTATCTGGCGATTCTGGATACCTCTAATTTTTCAAACTGCGCTGATTCTTGCCGTGCCAGCGCAAGCCCTCTACACTCAGCTAACGGGCAAAACGGTTATCCTCCAGACAGTTCCTGTTGACCCTTATGAACTATTAAGGGGCTATTCTCAGACTCTGAGATACAACATTTCTCTTCAGGAAAACTTACGTCAACTTCCTGGATGGAAAGAGTTACCCAAGCAATCGCTTACAGATAAAGAACTAAGCTTAATCAAGCCAGGTACTCGCTTCTATGTGATTTTGGAAGCACCAAAAGCAGTACAACCATCGACTAAAACTAAATTGCCACAAGCTTGGAAACCTGTAGCAGTCAACCTGCAACGTCCTTCTGGCTTACCGCCGAATCAAGTTGCACTCAAGGGATTGGTTCAGAATGGCTTTATTGAGTATGGACTGGAAACCTACTATATCCCTGAAGATCAACGACAACAGATTAATGCTGATCTCCGTGCTGCTCGACCGGATAACTCAAGCCAATCACAACAATTCTTACAGCCTACTGAACCAGTAGAGTCACAACCCCAACCTCCGATTGTCATGGAAATCAAGGTGGATGAACAAGGTGAAGCTGTTCCGGTAAGCCTTTGGGCAAGAGTTGGCAAAAAATCAAAACAGCAGGTTCGCCATTATCGCTTCTAATCACAGTTGACTAAAACTTGGCAGGTTGAAAGTGAATAAGTTGAAAATTTTAACCTTCAACCTTCAACCTCCAAACCTTCAACGTTCTAACCTTTAAACTTCAACCCATTCCTAAAATCAGTTACTGACGCTTGATCTGCAACCGGGCACCAACCGCTGCACCTGCACCTGCTAATAAACCCATACTCATCCCTTCTATAGTTTTGCTAACTGGGTCTTGGGTCAGGCATTCACTGGTTAAATTTTTAGAGTCAAAGCACTGATTGCTGTATGCCCAACTCGTCGTTCCTCCGAGAATGACACCAGCTACGCTACAAGCTGTAATCAGAATCAGGAAGCGGTGGTTTTTTATACCCATGGATAGATGTGTAAGGTGTGGATTTGTGAGCCTTCTAATCTACTTTACCCATCTCTTCGCTAAATGTAACCGTATTTTCACTGAATTTTTACCTAAATGTATCAGTTCACTCCAGCCGCCAGCTAAACGGCAAACGCGCATAAATGCTTTTCGGGTCGTTCATCGCTTTGAGAATTGCCAAATCGTCTTGTATTTTCTGTAACTCTGCCGTGAGTGGAGCAGGTAACTGCGGATTTTGGGCGCTTGCCTCGCTAGTCAGTTTTTTCAAAATCCGTTCTTCCAAACTCTGAACTTTTGGGTGTTCCTCCACTTGCCAATCCTCTCCAAGCTTGGCTTGTTTAGCAGCATACTCGATCGCAGTATTGAGTCCGCCAATTTGATCGACCAAACCCAATTGCTTAGCATCTTGACCTGACCAAACTCGTCCCTGAGCGATTTGGGCAACTTTTTGTTTCGGGAGTTTCCGAGCCTGTGCGACTTTATCGAGGAACTGATTATAAATTTGATTGACGGATTTTTGCGCGATCGCCAATTCTTGGGGAGTCTTCGGCCGGGAGATGGTCATACTATCGGCGAACGAATTGGTTTTAACCACATCCCAGGTAATGCCATTATCGTTGGCGACTTTTTGGACATTAAACTGTAAACCGAAAACTCCAATCGAACCCGTGATTGTATTGGCTTCTGCAAAAATATAATTAGCCCCTGTCGCAATCCAGTAGCCTCCAGAGGCAGCATAGTTACCCATTGAGACAATGACGGGTTTCTCATTACGGGTAAGCAGCACTTCTCGCTGAATCTCCTCCGATGCGGTGACGCTACCACCAGGACTATTAACACGCAGCACCACCGCCTTGACATCCTTATCTTGTCTTAACCGCCGCATCTGTCTAGCAAAGCTTAGCCCCCCCACCTGCTGCGGCCCGCCTTTGCCATCAACAATTTCACCCTCAGCGTACACAACAGCAATTTTATTCTCAGAGAAACGCTTTTTGGCGTCTTTCACCTGGACTTTACTGTAGGAGTTAAGGGAAATTTGCCGAAATGATTTATCCTCCTTGTCACTATCGGTTAGTTTTTTCAGGTCACCGATAACCTGATCGAAGTAGGCGACTTTGTCCACCAGACGCTGTTGACGTGCCTCAGATGCCATCAACTGCCCTTGAGTATTTGCTATTGCTTGTAACTGCTGGAAAGGAATTTTGCGGCTTTTACCGACTGTTAACAGAAAATCGCCCCAAAGATCGTTTAATAAAGCTTGAGTTTGCTGCCGATTTTCCGGACTCAGCTTTTTGAGAGTAAAGGGTTCAACGGCTGACTTGTACTTTCCAACCCGAATCACCTGAACACCAATGCCAAATTTTTCCAGTGCTCCGGTATAAAACATAGGCTGAGTGCTAAAGCCATTGATCTGCAAGCTGCCCATGGGATTGAGCACAATTGTATCCGCTACGGAACTGAGGTAGTACTCTTGCTTTCCCAAATCCACATCATAAGCAATGATTTTTTTCCCACTAGCTCGGAAACGCTCCATCGCTTCGCGAACTTCTTTTAGGGTGGCTAAACCACTACCCCCACTGGTTGAGGTTTGGCTGCCATCTAAGAATAAGGCGATAATTCGCTTATCCTGACGCGCCTTATCTAGAGTATCCACAACCGTGCGTAGGCTAATAAAATTAGCTCTTTCACCCGATAAGGCGTCCCCAATTACATCACTGGTGGTTGAGGCTGGGTCGCTATCGGTAATATTTAAAGACAAATCGAACACCAGCACTGACTTGTCCTTTACCTGCGGCCCGGTATCTTTCAACGCTGCTGCTATCAATAAAAACAGCAGTCCGCCAGTTCCTAAACTAAAAAATAAAATCAGACCTGCAAGGCTGCCAATGGTGCTGGCAAGGGTTTGCTTGAAAAATTGACGCATTGGGGAAACGAAAAATGGGGAACTCGGTGCCCCTGAAGGGGATTAGGGGCAATGGGGAATGAAAAAGCGGGACTGGGAACGTTATGAAGGATAAAGCGTGAAGGATGAGATCCAAAGTCTAATGACTTTTTATCATTCATCATTGAGACTTCTGTCTGACTTTTCCTCACCCATCACCTTCTTCCCAATTGCTAGGGCTGTAATACCTTTATGCTAACTTCTGCAAGGTGTTGGAATCCTTAAGTTGTGATAGGGTCGCGTTCCCTGTGCACAAGAGAACTGTTGTAATTTCTGCTATTAGCAGTTGCACAAAAGCATCGACCGCTTCTACCGATTCAGCGGCTGCCTGTAAGAAAGGCCATGCCAGACCTGCAATATCTGCCCCTAGTGCGATCGCTTTGGCAACATCCAAGCCGTTACGCAATCCCCCAGAAGCAATTAAAGGCATCTCTGGAGCAATAGCTCGAATATCAACAATACATTCAGCCGTTGGCAACCCCCAGTCAGCAAAAGTCAATCCCAACTGACGCTGTTGGGGATTTAAAGCACGTTCACTTTCTACCTTTGCCCAAGAGGTACCACCTGCACCCGCGACATCAATCGCACTCACTCCAGCTTCGATCAGCCTTTGTGCCATTCCGGCTGAGATGCCATTTCCCACTTCTTTGGCAATTACGGGAACCGAAATCTTATTGCACAATAAATTAATTTTGTCAAGCAATCCTCGGAAATTTGTGTCACCATTGGGCTGAATACACTCCTGTAAAGGATTAAGATGCAAAATTAAGGCATCCGCTTCTAAAAGATCGACGATGCGTAGGCATTCGTCCAGCCCATAATTGTAGTTCAGTTGAACAGCGCCGAGATTAGCCAATAACAGAATATCAGGAGCGAGCGATCGCACAGCAAACGTATCAGCAACTTGAGGATTCTCCACCACTACCCGTTGAGACCCCACACCCATTGCTAGCCTATACTGCTGGGCAACTTCAGCCAGACGGCAATTAATCGTTTTGGCTTGTTCTGTACCACCCGTCATTGAAGAAATCAGCAACGGTGCTCCCAGCGATTTCCCCAAAAATGTTGTCGTGATATCAATCTCACTACGATTCAGTTCTGGTAAACAACAGTGGGTAAAGCGGTAGCGTTCTAACCCATTGGTATTTGAGCGAAATTGCACGTCTTCATCCAGACAAATCCGTATGTGGTCTGCCTTCCGCGTCTGGGTTTCTTTCATAACTCAAAAAATTAATACTAGGCAGGTTGATTGATAATCTCGATTGTCCCACCGACTGACACAAAGAAAGTACGGCGTAACCCGATAGAGTATTCTGAGCCGATGTGTATTCTCCTTGTACCCAATAAATCAATCACACTCAGGGCTTTGGCTCTTTAATTAACTCCACTCCATCCCGCCCATCAACGTCTTGGAAATAAACCTTCACCTGTTCCTCAGAAGCGGTTGGTAGCTGTTTGCCCGTAAAATCTGGACGAATGGGAACCTCACGATGCCCTCTGTCTACCAACACCAACAACCGAATCACTTGGGGTCTACCGTATTCCGTGACAGCATTTAGGGCGGCGCGAATAGTCCGCCCCTTATAAATCACATCATCTACTAAAACTACAGTTTTGCCCGACAGATCAAACGGTATATCAGTTTTTGCCGGTGTCCGAAGGCTAATTTGATCCAAATCATCCCGGTAAAAAGTAATATCAAGCGCTCCTACCGGTACTGACACCCTCTCTAATATCTCAATCTGACGTGCCAATAGCTTGGCTAGAGAAACTCCTCTAGTATAAATACCCAGCAAGGCGAGTTGGGACAAATCTCCCGATTGTTCGATCACTTGAGATGCCAGACGGTTAACCGTGCGGCGTAGTTCTTCACTAGAAAGAATTTCAATGATTTGAGTAGACATCCTGATAGGTTATTGATTGGCTAGCTAGAGGCACGCTGCAATTGAAATCTCATCATCTAATAATATAGATGCAGTTTTTCAAAGCCCCCTATCTATAATTTATTTATGCTCGGGAGGCGAGAGAGGCAAAAGTATTTGCTTCAGCAATGCCATTCGCCACTAAGCCCCTGTCTTGCTGATACCGTTTCAACGCTGCTTCAGTCTGAGGGCCAAAAATGCTATCGAGTGGGCCTTGATAGTAACCTAGAGAAATTAACCGCTCCTGAAGACTTTTCACCCTTGATCCGCGATCGCCTCTTTGCAGGGGTACAATTGCCACAGAAGTATTGTTACTCCCAGAACCGCCTTGTAGAGCTGCTAATGTTGTTGCTCCAGCAATCCCATTCACACTAATCCTTCTCGATCGTTGAAACTCTCTGACGGCGGTCTCAGTTAACTGACCATAGTAGCCCGTAACCGGCCCGTTATAGACCCCTACCGCTTTCAGACGATTTTGCAATTGAGTCACGGCAGGGCCACTACTCCCTGGTCGTAACTCTACAACTGTATAAGAGTTACCATTACCAGGAGGAATACCTTGTAAGGCTGCCAGTGTTGTTGAACCCGCAATTCCATTGACGGTCAAACCTCTAGTTTGCTGAAATCGCCTCACTGCTGCTTCAGTTAGCTCACCATAATAGCCTGTAACCGGCCCGTTATAGACACCTACTGCTTTTAAACGATTTTGCAGTTGGGTTACAGCCGAACCACGGCTCCCTCGCTGTAATAAGGTGACGTTACTTGGCGTTCTCGGTGTATTCCCTTGTAATGCGCTTGCAGTTGTCGGCCCGACAATGCCATTAACACTAATTCCTCTAGAGCGTTGAAAATCTCTAACCGCTGCCTCGGTTAATCGACTGTAAAAACCAGTAATGGGGCCATTGTAAAAGCCTAGAGTTGTGAGCCGATTTTGCACTTGAGTCACTGCCAGACCACTACTTCCCGGACGTAACTCTGTGCTTGTAGGAGGAATATTACTAGATGTACCGTTTAAAGCTGACAGCGTGCTTGCTCCAGCAATGCCATCTACGGGTAATCCCCTCGCTTGCTGCAATCTCCTGACTGCTGCCTCAGTTAATCGACCATAGTAGCCAGTGACAGGGCCATTGTAAAAACCTTTTTCAGTCAATGTTTTTTGCAGTTGGGTTACAGTAGTGCCACGGCTGCCTCGTTTGAGTAGGATAGTGCTTGGTAGACTACTACTGCCGTTAGTATTACTATTTCCACCGACAGAGGTGTTATTTAAAACGGAAAGAGTTCTAGACCCAGCAATGCCATCTACTGGTAATCCCTTTGCTTGTTGAAATCGCCTGACTGCTGCCTGGGTTAACTGTCCGTAGAATCCCGTGACAGGGCCGTTGTAGTAACCTGTCGCTGTCAATCTTTGTTGAAGAGCAGTGACTTGCGAACCCCGATTGCCTATTTGAATCGCCCAGGCATTACTACTAGCAATACTCAAGAGAGTAAAAGAGATTGCAATAGCTCCCAAACGTAGCCAAGCTGAGCTGGGAAGTTTTTTCCAGTTGAATGCTTCAATCCATTTTAGGTCAAAAGGATTTACTGACAGTTCAATGTTTTCTGGACTTTCATAAGCTGAGGCAAGATGAATGTAAACAAGTGTTTCCATCGTTTTTCACCCTAATTTGACGAATATCTAATTTGGGATATAAAAAATCCCAGAGAGAATAATAATATCTTTATCTCCATTTTATAGAGATGTATTTTTATAGTCTGAAATGCTCAAAAAATTCAATCTCATCAGCAAAAATGTTTACAATCACCTCACTCTTTAATCTCTTTATTTAGAGAAATTAGAACCAGTCCCGAATTAAAGCAAAAGCTAAAGAAGCTTATAGAATAGGGGTTGGGAGATGAGAATGAGGCTCCCTTCACCTAAAAGGAGATGTCTAAGCGAATTTCCAGAGGGTTGAGTTAGGCTCACCCTCAGCCGAAACCTAAAGGAGCAAGAAAAATTTTCTAAACTTTACGAACATAAAGATTTGGTTACTTTCAAACTCCTCTCAAAACCATCTATTTTTAGAAACAGGCAATGCAGCTCAGCATTGGTGGAATTCAATTAGGTAACAGAGAATACCTCCTTGATTTTCTGTTCCAGAATACGTCTGCAATAATCCTGCTAGGAGCAGCCTGTGAAAACAAGCCAATGCAATGGTTCCATTGTTAGCGTCTGCCCCATGGGGAGAGCTGTGAGGAATGGTCATCTGCTAGTTGACTCATCATCACGTTTTTTAGCTTCAAATTGGTCAGAGTAAATTCCAGATTTTAGGAAGTGTCGGTTACGGATTTTTCACAACATCTTGATTAATCACGGCTTTCTTCACGTTGTCCAATTTTGTGGGGCAGGCGTCGCCCTGCGGACTGCTAAGCTAACGCCTGCCGTTGGGTTAAAGCTGACTTTCCGGACTCCTAGTACAGCGGGGCGGAAATACCCCACCCGTTCAAAAAGGTTAAAAAACTTACTGTACAACCTTTCTTCCCTGGGAGCCTCCTGTATGAAAGCCTTCTTGTACTAGATATAGCAGTCGCCAAGGCGATTAGGACAAATCCCAATTCTAAAACCAAGACCAGTCAATATGCATCCCTTGGAGCCTTCTGCCCTCTGCCCTCTGCCTTTTGCTATATTTGCAATCTCTTAGAGGATAAAGCGATTAAGCTCAGTAGCACCAAGGTTCAAAACAAGGTTAGTGCACTGCTGCACAAAATACAGCTTGCCCCAATCAGCCAAATCAAAACACAAGACCTTGTCAGTCCTAAAGCTTGGTCAATTTTTGCAGGTGTAATGGGGTGTACTGGATTACCTAGAAGTGGCTTGTGTTTCGCAACGCCCTGGTACCAGTTTGTTCCTCCCACTTGCACACCTAAAATTGCGGCATAAGCGCATTCACTCCAACCCGAGTTGGGACTGGGGTCTTTGGAGGCATCGCGCCGACATAAATGCCAAACTTCTTGAGGTTTTCCTGACAACAGTGCCAGAGTAATTACCGTAACCCGGCAGGGCAACCAAGTGAGCAGATCTTCTAACTTGGCACTAAACCAGCCTAAATCTGTGTAAGGCTCGTACCGATAGCCCACCATTGAGTCTAAAGTACTCGCCGCTTTATAGGCTAAGGCTATAGCAGCACTACCAACTCCAGGCAAAAATGCTCCAACAATCGCATAGAATAAGGGAGCTGTGACCCCATCCGTAGCATTTTCCGTCACTGTTTCTAGAACTGCTCGGAGAATTTCTGGCTCATCTAGTTTTTCTGTATCTCGACCCACATATTGGCTTAATTTAGAACGCGCCTGATCTAATTGACCAGTGGATAAGGGTTGTAAAACATCAAGGGCAGCCGTCCGTAAACTCCGACCCGCAAAACAGCTTGCGAGTAAGATGCTTTCTATGGCTACACCGACTAGTGGGTGAATCCAACTTGCGCCTTGAACCACCAACCAACCTGTCAGTCCACTGCCAATAATTAAGCCAGTGCCTAATAAGATGCCAGCTATGCGAAGTTGTAACGGGTGACTCCACTGTTTGATGGCAAACTGAGTGAAGTGAGAAATCAACCAACCCATGACTCGCACTGGATGAGGCCAACCCCATGGGTCACCTATGATGTAATCTAAACAGGCAGCTAACAGTAAAACACCAGCAGTGGAACATAAAGTGAGAGCGATCGTATCCATGAAAAGCTTTCAGCAACCTGTCTACTCGTTTTCATATATGTAAATACGGTTTTGATACTTTTTACGCAACTGAAGGGTATCTAGTTTCTCGGTGCCGTCTCTAGTTCTGCTCGTGAAAGCTTTTTGTTGAGTAAGTCCTTATGCAAGAGAAAGAACATCTATATAGATATAGATAAAGTCCTTCAGGTTTTTAAAGCTTAGATTGCTCTGTGAGGTTACCCTTTACCCTTTTATCCTTCTCCTTTACGCTTTTTGAATAAACTGAACCAACACGAGTGATCCAAGAGGAGACTCTAGCGCAAGCGTGATTTAAGGATTTTTTGACTGCCTCTTGATCAAATTGCTCACTGAACCCCTACTCGGAACAGCATTCGTCATGAAATGCTTTTTCTCACTTTTGTCATTTTTAAAGCAAAATTAAACAACAAAGCTTGTTTCTTCGCCAACGGCAGCTTGCCAGCTTCGGGCATCATAGTAAAGATCGGCAAGGGTTATACTGTATAGCGCTTCTTTAAGCTTTTGATGGAGTCGTTGCCAAAGCGTAAATGTTACCCAGTCTTCGGCTTGAGTAGCATCTGGTGTATGATGCTTAAGCGGTTCAATTGTTTCACCAACAGCTTCTAAAATTTGACCCAAAGAAATTTTTGAAGGTTCGCGGGCTAATTGATAACCTCCTTGAGCACCTCGGACTGACTTAACTAAACCGGCGCGACGCATTTCAATCAGCAGTTTTTCTAAATAGGGAGCTGGAATGTCTTGCCGTTGTGCGATCGCTTTAACTGATGTTGGTCTAAGCGCGGGCTGTAAACTTAGATCTAACAACGCTTTGACACTATAGTGTCCACGAGTCGTAAGCTTCATAGAATTGAATATTCAAGCTGTATAGGACATTGTCGCGTGTGAATTCTCCTGTTGATCCTGAATTCATGCCAATAAATAACTTTGTCTCTCCCTGTTTCCGGAATCTACTCTCCTAGAATTTTCCCTGCTATCCCAAACTATTATGATTGACACAACTTCTAAAAAACTCCTATGAGTTTCTTGTAGACTTCACGAGCGATCGCGCTCATGAACAGCTTGGTTGAGGAATGCTAGAGGACAAGCTACTCTTGATGAGGTATCTTGTGCAGGTCATACAAGTTAATTGTTGAATTAGTTGTAGGCAGTGTCCAGCGTAGGCTTTACTATCAACCCCAGCCATTATGTCTCTATCCTCAGGCTTGATCTCTGGTTAAATCGGGCAGCCATGAGCCAATCCTTGTTTTTTCTCTTGGAGACATTGGTACAGGAAACAACTAACAGTTATCGAGATGTATCAGTTGTTCACAAACTATTGCAGAGGTTTAGGGCCAGTTACATCGCCTAAGTAAACAAATATAGCGAACACAGTTGACACTATTTGTGTAATATAGTTTTAGATGCTGATATCGTACTAAGATTTTGTTATCTTGGTTTTTGGTCAGTCAATCCAGATCACTGCATACCACTTAGTCTCCATAGTTTTAGATTCAAGTTGATGGCTAAAAAGAAAAAAATGGACCCCCTAGAGGGGGAGGCGCTGCTTCAGAAAGTCAAAGAGCTAGGAAATCTCAGCAAAGAAGAAAAAGCCAGAGCCTGTGGTTACTACACGGTTACCAAAAACGGTGTAGAACGAGTCAATATGATGAAATTCCTCAATGCTTTGATTGATGCTGAGGGCATTGAGTTAGATAGCAAGGCTAGTAGCAATGGACGCGGAGGTCGCAGCGCCAGTTATCGTATTAGTGTGCAGTCTAACGGCAACTTACTGATTGGCTCTGCTTATACTAAACAGATGGGTCTACACCCAGGGGATGAATTTGAAATCACCTTAGGTCGTAAACATATTCACCTTAAGCAAATTGACTCAGAAGAAGAAACCGCTCAGGCTTCCTGATGCGTTCATCTAAGTCTATCTGTTAAATTCCATTTCCTACTGTTATAGCTAGAGCGATAAGCTTCTGGCTTACTTTTTCAGCACAGTTATTGTTCCCAATGATTTGTGCTGAACTGTTTTTGATTAACGTAAGGGCAAAGTGCCTTCGATAAAGGATGCATATCGAGACTTTGCCCATTTTTTCCATAGAAAAATATAGGAAAATAGCAAAAATATGGAAGCTCATCGATGCACTTGGGTGAGTAATTTTAGGCTTTTGGGCTAACTAGCTTGAAAATAGGAGTCTGGAGAGTCAGAATTCTCCGAGTCAGAATTCAGGAGAGGGAATTTTTCATTTTTTCGTTGTGAGCTTTAGCACATGGGCGGCTGTCTTGAAGGGAAGCATTTTATATTAGCGGTTCTCATTTGAATGGAATATAAAACCCTTGTAGAGACACAGAATGCCAAAGCCCGTACCCTATGGTACAAGTAACTAAAAATTGCTATGTTAGCTGCTAAGGACGTCCCATCGCTTTCCCAAGCATCACTGTTTTGAAAATAGGGAACAGGGAACAGGGAACAGGAGAAGAAGGGAAGAAGGGAAGAAGGATTTTCATTGTGATGTTCGTGCGGCAGCAGATAGGTGTCTAACTTACTTGGCTTTGTTGTACCTGCTAAAGAAGAAGCTGTTGTACTATTGCCATAAATGAGTCATGCCAACTTCCTAGTGCAAGCAGACAGAAGTCAGGAGGCAGGAGGCAGAAAGAAAGAAAGCTTATACAGTAGGCTTTTTCAAGTTTTTCAACTGGATAGTTATTTCCGCCACGCTGCACTAGTGCAAGAAGGCACAAAACAGGAAGCTCCAAGACTCCTAAGGAATATTGCCTATACAGTAAGATTTTTGAACTGGTGAGTTGTTTCCATTGCGCTGTACTAGTTATCACTGTAGAACGAGTGCAAGGAAAGGCGATTTCCTGATCAAATGACTTTCCTATCGCAAGACAGAAAAAGTTTTTCACTCCTTCAATTAAAATAAAGGCTTGCTGCCCTATTCCTGTGTTGCGATGGGTGGGTTATTTCTGCCGAACTCTAGTATTCCCACTGAGCCCCCAGAGGAATGCAATGCTGGAATAGAATGCCTCTGAGCGAATCTGGTTGAATAACTATAGTTCAGACTGACGCTCCGGACACAAAGAGAGATTTTTATTATCGGTAATGAGACGGACGTGATATCAATCAATGTGTTTTTTTGGTAATTAACACCCAGTCAGATGCCTTACCAATTTGTTTAGTAGATTCTAATTTCAGTTTTTCAAAGGTTTTATTGTCTAGTAATAAATAAGGTTGTTTGTCTTGCTCCCAGCGTTGTTTAAGTTCTAAAGCCGATGTAGGGACAACGTTGCGATCGCTATAAAATTCGAGAGCAGGGCGCTCTGAGGGGAAGGATGCGTAAATTGTTTGATTCGCTGGGATACCACGATTGAGGATAGCAGCAACTTCTGTAACGGGATAAGCCGCTTGCAATTCCCAAATCCAGTAAGGGGATGTCATAAATAGCAACTGCGAAATATACGTGCCCCAGAACAGAATCAAAATAAATTGTAGGTCTCGTCGAGCCGCTAACACAGCAGCGATGAGCATAGTTAGCGCAATTGAGGCAAAAATGACAGATAAGGAGCGGTCAGCAAGGGGTAGAATACCGAAGCCAATACTAGCTGCGATCGCAACGATTGTCAGTCCAATCAAGCCAATACCCCAGAGACGGGGATAAGATTGGCGACTCGGGCCATTCCAGATTTCCGCTAAATAAGCTCCAGTAGCAAGCGCTAAAGTAGGATAGACAGGTAAGACATACAAGGGTAGCTTGTTGACCATTACCAAAATTGCCAAGCCATAAACCCCAGCCCAAACGAGTACCAATTTAGCCCAGCCCCAGTTACGATTTTCCCAAGCAAGGCGAAATCCATAAGGCCAGAACAGTAACCAGGGAACGGAAAATTTTAAAAATTGGGTTAGGTAATACCAAAAGAGACTAGGGGGAGATTTTTCTGTTGCCCAAAGATGACGTGGGGAGGAATTTATCAATCCCACAGGGATGAACGTCTGATAGTGAGTGAACAGCCATAATTCATACACCGCTAGTCCCGGCGCACTACCCAGGAGCAACCCTATCCACCAATACACTGAAGTTAGGAGTCTTGGGGTATCCCAAGCCAGAAACACAAAAGCTACAGCCAAGAGTAACAGACCAATCAGGATACCTTTGCTCAAGGCAATCAAGCCCAACCCCATACCAATACCAAATGACCAGCGTAAGTCGCGGCGCGATCGCAACATACACCCCATCAAAAGCATACTAAAGCATAGTGTTGCCCCATCTACACTCGCCAACCGCCCTTGACAAACGACTGGTAATAACGTGAGATATACCAAACTCGAAAAGATCGCGCTCTGACGGGAGGGAAAAATTTCTCGACCAATGCCATACAAAATCGGTACAGACAGGGCACTTAGTATTGCCCCTGGCAAGCGTGTCGCCCACTCATTAAAACCACCTAGTTTATAAGCTCCGGCAATAATCGCATGGAATAGAGGGGGTTCTTCAAGATAAGGATTGCTTGTCAGCTTTAAGTCAAGCCACTGCCAAGCTTGTGTCGATACTTTGCTAATTTCCTGAGCTGTTAGCGCAACCGCTCCTTCGCCCCAATCTAAAAGGGGTGGACTCCCCAAATTAATGCCAAATAAGAGCAGTGCTGCCGAAAGTAATCCTATCATCCACAATCGGTCAACCCAGCGTTCTGTTTTACGACTTCTATTGCCTGAACGACCCCAAGTAAAAGTTTGATGATCCATCTCTACCCAAAAATCAGATTGCTGCTCATTGACACTCACCGTCCTCGTGGCAATTCAACCCGCTGATTGCTCTTTGCCGTTGCTCACAGCAGCAGTATGCTTTTCCAAGGTAACTTCTCAATTCCAATTGGAGAAAATAACCCTCCTTAATCTTAGTTTTCTTGCCCGATTATCCTGATGGCTTGGCTTTCCTGCAAGCAGTCTCAAAGAGAACCGTCATAAAGCCTTTGTGACAAGCGTAGCTTTTTTTGTAACCCGTAGCATTGAAGTATTCTTTGTAATGAGCAAATAGCGCCTGACGAGATCCGGAGAGTAGCTACTCATTACTCCTTCAACTCCAAGTCCTTGGCAGAAGCATTGTCTCTCATGCACTCACCGATAAGGCAGACATGACTCTTAACAAGTCTTTTGTAAGAAGATGACATTATCCTCAAACTTCTCTTCAGTTTGGGTATAAAGTGTCACCAATGGAGAGCAACTACTAATTCCAGCATATCGCTCCCTTGTTACCTCCAGTAAGCTCTAGGGTAACAAGCTTCCTCAGGCAGACTTCCATTCCCAAAGGTAGGTGCAAAAATACCCCGCATGAATAAAAATTTTACTTTTCCTTCAAATTACCGACAAAATTTGAAAATTTGTTGACAGATCCATATAAAGAATTATCTCTAGAATAATTTTTGACAGAAGCATTCCAGTCAATAAAGTGACAATCGTACATGATATAAACACAATGACTCAGATAAATACTAGAAAATCGTTACAAAAAACCGGATTTGGTCTCACTCTAGCTGTTGTTTGGAACAGGTTGAGGAAAATTTGTTTGACCTGGGTGCAACCTGAGATGTTGAGAAGAGTGCAACAGCGGTCATGTTCTCTTGATGTAAAAGCAACTCACTGCAAGTATTCCTACCGACCTTAGTCTAAAGAATCCGGACAATTAACCCGAGAGTACAATTCGCTTGATTCATTCCATACTAGAAGTAAATCCCATTGCGCCAACCCCCAAGTCTCTCCCCATAAAATGACACACTAATAAGCTCAATTTCTCTATCTGTCAAAACCTGTTAACCCTGAACAGGATTAAGCTTAAGCTCGAACCAAGCATCAGAATGATATTTTAATCAGGGCAGTATCAACCCCTTGAGTTGCTGAAAGTTGTACCCTGTTATGAAGCACCTTGCGTATTTCCAATGATCAGATTATGTGCTTCAAATGTCATGGCTTCCCAACCAACTCATGCCTTTGAACACAACTATCTGAGGCATTTAAACCTGAGTTGATCACCTGCGATAATTAACGCATATGGAAGGCTCATTTGAACTAACACTACAGATGATTGTGGCTGTTTTGGCCGGGATTAGTGCCCAGGTCATAGCCGAGTATCTTAAAGTTCCTAGCATCGTCTTTCTGTTGATGTTTGGCATTGGACTTGGGCCGGATGGCTTGGGTCTGCTGCACCCACAAACCTTGGGAGTCGGTCTGGAAGTGATTGTAGCCCTATCGGTGGCAGTCATTTTGTTTGAGGGAGGGCTAAGTCTGGAACTGCGAGACTTAGGCAAAGTTTCGGGGAGTCTCCGGAATTTAGTCACACTAGGAACCTTGATCACGCTGCTGGGTGGCGGGATGGCAGCTCATTGGCTGGGTGAATTTCCCTGGTCAATTGCCTTTCTCTATGCGTCTCTAGTCGTTGTCACAGGACCAACGGTCATTAGCCCTCTGCTCAAGCAGGTTAAAGTTGATCGGCAGGTCGCGACCATTTTGGAAGGAGAAGGCGTCTTAATTGACCCAGTGGGGGCTATCCTTGCCGTTGTCGTACTAGACACGATTTTGAATGGCGATGCGAGTCCTTCCGAAGCCATTATTGGTTTGACGGTACGCCTGGGCATTGGTGCCGGCATCGGTGCTGGCGGCGGTTGGTTGCTGGGCTGGTTCCTCAAACGCGCCAATTTCCTCTCAGAAGAACTCAAAAACCTAGTTGTTCTAGCTGGTATGTGGGGGATGTTTGCCTTAGCGCAAATGATTCGCTCGGAATCCGGACTGATGGCAACTGTGGTTTCGGGCATTGTCCTGGGAGCGTCTGCCTTACCAGAAGAACGGCTATTACGACGGTTTAAAGGTCAATTAACCGTCCTTTGTGTCTCGGTGTTATTCGTTCTGCTTGCCGCCGATTTGTCGATTGCCAGTATCTTTGCTTTGGGTTGGGGCAGTCTTTTTACTGTTTTCGTATTGATGTTTTTGGTTCGCCCTACAAGTATTACTCTGTGTACTTGGAACAGTGAATTGAACTGGCGGCAAAAATTATTTTTGTCTTGGGTTGCTCCAAGAGGGATTGTCAGCGCCTCGGTCGCTTCTTTGTTTGCCATTCTCTTGACTGAGCGGGGGATTAATGGGGGGGATTCGATTAAAGCCCTCGTCTTTCTCACTATCATGCTGACGGTGTTTATACAAGGGCTAACCGCTCGTTGGGTTGCCAATTTACTTGGAATTAACCGCCATTCTGGAGCCACAGGTGCTGTCATTATCGGCTGCAATCCCTTGAGTCGCTTGATTGCTCGTCTGTTTCAAGAGCGGGGAGAGTCGGTGGTACTCATTGATACAGACCCTGAAGCTTGCGAAAAAGCTGAGCAAGAAAATTTACGGGTGTTTCACAGTAGTGGTTTGGATATTGAGGTTTTGGAAGAAGCCGGCCTTGATTCCATGGGAACATTCCTGGCGATGACTAGTAACGGTGAAGTCAACTCAGTACTGGCGCAGCGAGCGGTTGAAGAGTTTGCCCCCCCGAGAGTTTTAGCCGTATTTCCTCGTGACCCCCAGAGCAATACGACTGCCACTAAAACCAACAATAAAGTCAATCAAGCTTTCGTCCCACAACTGTCCATCAAATCTTGGAACCAGTACCTCAATGATGGGCAAGTCAAGTTGGGTACAACAGCGCTAAGAGCATCCGAATTTGCCTTTCAGCGGGCACATTTACAAGCCTTAATTCGTTCTGGAGAACTGTTGCCTTTACTCGTGGAACGGGAATCAAAGTTCCAAATTGTGCCAGCGAGTGAAACTTGGCAACCCGGAGATCAAATCATTTACCTGCTCCATGACCCCAGACCAAAATTGTTAAAGCGTTTGTCAGGTGCCAATTCTTCATCTCGTCTGGCTTTAGAAAAGCTACCAGAAGTTGAGGAAGTGCCTATAGCAGCGGCTATTTCAGAAACCCCGCTAGAGAAAATCGTGCCGCCAAAAACAGAAGTGTTACAACCCCCCGCGTCGGGTTAGTCACTGTTGCGTTTCCGCACTGCTGATTTTTTTAGGATTCAAGCTAAATGCGGCACCCAAGCTGGCATTACGGATGGTGAACCATACCAAATTCCAACCCGTCTAGGAGAATGGAGGACATCTTCAAGGGTTAAATTAATCGCTCCCTCCAAATGAGCCGCCTCAATAGGGGTAATGCCATCTCCCCAGCAGTTCCCCAAGCCGCAAGTCTGTTTGTAGCTGTTGTAAGCTAGCCATTTTCCTGGTCGTCGTTCTCCGTAGATTGCCTTACCCGCCACACAAACATACTTAACATTGGGGTAAAAAGCACCCGGATAATTGATTTTCACAAAATCTAGATTGCGTTTTGTCCAGCGCTCCTGACTAACATGGGGAGTCCCCAATGTTACCAAAGTCGCGACGGATGGGTAAGTCTGCCATAAACCTGATGTTTCAGTCACGTCGTTGTGGATGTTATAGGGTTTCTCTCCTAAATAAATGCGAGCAATCCATCCACCTGCCGAGTGACCAATCAGGTTAATTTTAGAGGTTTTGTATTCCTTTATTACTTGTTTGACTGTTTTGTCAATACTCCGCAAAATCGGCACCATAGAGCGACCCCCAACAGTCGGAATCCAATCTTGTGGACGCAGTGGAACAGTCACACAAGGAAATCCTAACTGTTGGAGAGATTGCTCTAATGAACGGTATTCCAGAGCCCCCGCAAAAAAGCCCGGTAAGATAACGGTGGGTAGTGGCATTGGGATTTTAAATTTTAGATTGACTGTCGGAGATTGATAGTGATTAATTAAGTATGAATTAAACCTAACAATTGAAGCCTGTGCAAGTTGGCACACTCTACGGTATTAGTGTTGGACCGGGAGATCCGGAACTGATGACCCTCAAAGGATTACGTATCCTCAAACAGTCACCCGTTGTGGCTTTCCCTGCTGGCATCCAAGGTAAGCCAGGGATAGCCCAACAAATTGTCGATCAATGGCTTGCGGAATCTCAAGCCAAACTGGCATTAACTTTTCCTTATGTGCAGGATACGGTTGCCTTGACTCAAGCATGGAAAATTGCTGCTGAGCAAGTCTGGCAATATCTACAGCTCGGTCAAGATGTGGCGTTTGTTTGTGAAGGTGATGTCAGTTTTTACAGCACGTTTAATTATTTATCGCAGGTGCTACAACAATTGCATCCCGAATGTGTGATCCAAGCGGTACCGGGAATTTGTTCACCAATGGCGGCAGCGTCAGTTTTAGGTATACCTTTAACCGTGCGCCAAGAGCGTCTTGTTGTGCTTCCAGCTCTCTATAATGTGGGGGAATTGGAAACAATTTTGGATTGGGCAGAGGTCGTGGTACTAATGAAAGTGAGTTCGGTCTATCCTAAAGTTTGGGAAGTGCTGCGGCGACGTCAGCTTCTTGAGCAGGCTTGGGTTGTGGAACGAGCTACGTTACCAGAGCAGGTGATTTATGAAAATTTGCGCGATCGCCCGACCCTAAACTTGTCCTACTTTTCCGTACTCATTGTCAAAGTTACTCAATGTACTAGTTAAATGAGGTAAAACCTAGTAGAAAGATGGCAAATTCTGTCGCTAAAAGGGCAATGTGGGTTCAAAACCAATCAAAATCAGCGATTTGTTCCCAGTCTTTAAAAAGCCACTTTTTACTATCATAAAAGTTCTTGCCTAGCGATTCTTGGCGGATACTGCTTTCAACAGATTGAACTATTAAGCTGTCCCTAACAACGCAGCGGAGTAAACCGAAACTTTATGTCCTACGCTTCTTCTACCAAAGGCTTTCCTAACTTGCTCAAAAGCATCCCGCAAAAGCTAAGTCAGCCAACCGGTATAGCTGTTCTAGCTTCCGTAGGCATCCATGTAGTACTTGGAGCCTCACTTCCGTATTGGTCTCTTTCATCCCAGGAAAAGCCGAAGCCGGTACGGAATGTCCAGCTCATGGAATTATCGCAAAATGATCTGAGTCGTCTTCCACCGCC
>CBKWLJ010000032.1:0-33854 GCA_966675205.1 uncultured bacterium | reverse complement strand
CCATTGATGACGCTACTGCTACTGCCGAACTCGCTTCTCGTTGTGATGTAATCACATTTGAGAACGAATTTATTGACTTAGAGGCGTTGATACCTTTATCTCAACAGGGTGTTTGTTTTCGTCCCAGATTAGAAGCTTTGGCACCCTTGTTAGATAAGTATGAACAGCGCTGTTATCTAGAAGATATTGGCATACCTCAACCTGATTTTATGGTGCTTGAGGGGGAAGTCGGCAAAGAGGAGTTGATTCATGCAGCATCATTTGGGCAACCGATGAACCTAAATGAGTTAGAGTTTCCCCTTGTCCTCAAAGCACGACGCCACGGTTATGACGGTCAAGGCACTTTTATTATTAAAGACAGCAGTAGCTTACAGGAAATCTGGAAAAAGCTGGAATACAAGCCTGTAATGCTGGAAAAATTTGTTCCTTTTGAGCGAGAGTTAGCAGTCATGGCTGCCCGTTCTGTAACTGGGGACGTGGTAGTTTACCCAGTGGTGGAAACTCAGCAGGAAGAACAAGTTTGCCGCCGTGTTATTGTACCAGCTCAGGTGAATGCAGAGGTGGTGGCGCAGGTGGATGCGATCGCACGCACTCTCCTCAACAGTCTACAAGTTGTTGGTGTCTTCGGCATTGAACTCTTTCTCACCAGCGATGGCAAAGCGTTGGTGAATGAAGTGTCGCCTCGCACTCACAATTCCGGGCACTACACTCTTGATGCTTCTGAAACATCCCAATTTGAACAGCAACTAAGGGCAGTAACAGGTTTACCCTTGGGTAGTCCAGCACTCAAATGCAACAGTGCGGTGATGGTTAACCTTTTGGGTTACGAATATTCCCAAAATGACTATCTCGACAAGCGGCAAAAGATAGCAAGTTTGCCAAGAACTTTCGTTCATTGGTATGGGAAAAGTGAATCTCGCCCCGGACGTAAATTAGCTCATGTCACCGTTTTACTAGACAACCAAGAACAATCTGAGGCAGAAGCGATCGCAAAAAAAATCGAATCCCTTTGGTACGAATAAGCTTTCAGCAGGACTGATTCTGTATTGCCTCAAGTCAAGCATTTCGGGTAGGCTGGGCACTATAGTGGGTGTACGCGATCGAGAACTGCTATAGTTTGCCGTTGCACAATCAGTTGGGGGCGTTCGATGTCATCTGAAGTAGCTCTATCCAAGAATATCCCTTCAGAAATTCCCCCCCTACGGATTTTAATCGTTGAAGACGATCCCTTAATGCAACTCGGATTGGAGCAATGCTTAGAAGACAATCCTCATTTTGAAATTGTAGGACAGGAAGTTGATGGTTATCTAGGCATAGAAGCCGCTCTCGCACTCCAACCCGACTTAGTGATTATGGATATTGGTTTGCCCCAGTTGGATGGAATTGAGGCAACTCAACAAATCAAGAGAGCTCTTCCTAATGTACGAGTTGTAATTCTCACGTCCCACACTGCCGAAAATGAGATGATTGCTGCTTTGGCAAGCGGTGCGGATGCCTATTGTATCAAGGGAAGTAAGTTGACGGGGTTAATGGCAGCGATCGCTGCTGCGCGAGAAGGGGCGATTTATATCGACCCCCAGATTGCTCGCAAGGCTGTTGAATCTATGAAACCTCCTTCCCGCCCTAATCACGGCAGCAATATCACTCAACTCTCCGAACGAGAACTAGAAATCCTCAAACTCATCGTTGAAGGTCGAAGTAACCCCGAAATTGCCGCAATGCTTTACCTCAGCCCCAGTACAGTCAAGACTCATCTCAGAAGTATCATGAACAAACTTGCCGTCAATGACCGAGTTCAAGCGGCTGTTGTGGCACTGCGATCGGGCTTAGTGTGAATGCAACGGCAGCGTAAACCAAAACGTTGAGCCTTTTCCAGGATTACTGCTAACACCAATCTTTCCGCCGTGAGTTTCTACAATCCGCCGACACAGATACAGCCCTAAACCCAAACCAGGCATATAGCGAGAGCGGTGTCCCCGCACATAAAGTTGAAATAGTCGCTCTACTAGCTCTTGACTCATCCCGACCCCATTATCTTCAACACTACAGCGAATTGCTTTTGTTTCTAGTGTTGCGTCGAGAGTCAGAGTAATGCCGTGGGGATTGTGTTTGAGAGCATTGCTAATTAAGTTGCTGTATACACGCCATAGCTGAGTTGGATCAGCGTGAATCAACGGCAAGTCAGCACTAACTCGATTATTCAGGATGACTTGATTTTTCGCTAAGACAGCTTCTAAATCTGAGAGTACCGATCGCACTACAGTACTGAGTTGACAAGGCTCACAGTGAAGTACAATACCTTGAACTTCTGTGTTGTGGGCTTCCATCAAAGAATTAATTAAGTTAAGTTGGCGATCGCTCCCCTGAAGCAACCTTTCCAACACATTGCGCTTGACCGTCACGGTATCCGCCGATGATTTATCCAGCAAATTTTGCAGCACCATTGAGGTTGCCATTTCCGGTGTACGCAGGTCATGGGAAACCGAATGTAAAAATACTTGTAATTCCCGGCGGGCTTCAAATTCCTTCCGTTGCAAGCGTTCGTATATATAGACACCCAACTGACAGATGATGACAATCAACAACCAGAATACGGACACAAATTGTACTCCGCTGGAAAGTGGCTTACCATCCAAGAATTTCAACCCCAGGGCTGAATTTACACCTAGAAAGTAGACCATTGGCAACAAATTTGAAACTAGATGCAGCCACCAATGAACGGGAGCAAAGATTGCCTGTACAAGAGGCACTAGAATTTGGGTGCCATCTAAAAATGCAAAACCATAAAGTGTTGCCACAACCTGATAAGACACTGTCATCGACCAGGATTGGCACAGAAACAGCATCTTGGGATGACAACGACCCCAATGAGTTTTCTGTAAAGCGAAGCAGGCGATTAATAGTAATGCTTCTACCCCATACATCAACCACCCAATGTATATAAAGTTATCGCGTAGTTTTGTATAAGTTTCTGGAGCAAAAACAGACGTGATGAGGAAGAAATAAACCCCCCCTAACAACCAAACGATTAATATTGCCCATATTAGGGGTAAACGATTGAGTAGAAAGCGATGTCGCCAAGTTTTGTATTCTGCCGACTCACTAGGGCTTAGCTGTTGGAGAAGTATCTTGCTTTTACTGATCACTAGATTTAGCAAGGCTTTGCCAGTCGCTCGCCACCGTCTGATTTGAGGTGTCATAATCCGCTCAGTAATATTTCCGTGACTCGCCTTCTCTGCCAGCAGCTAATTCCAGATACTGGCGCAGTTCTCATTACTTGAAGATTAGTTAACACAAGAGCTTGACTCTTGAATATCACCCAATCGGTCAAAATTTTCCAGCCAATTGGACATCGCAACATCGTTCAATCGGTTAACTTGTCAGCCGATGTGAGCTTGAGCCAGCCCCTAATACATTAAAGCTAGATTTCGATGCGTGATTTCTCCGACTTGAGACAACGGCTAATCCCAATGCAAAAGGAGGCTCCACCAATGAAACGAATCATTGCTACCACTCTAGTCACTTTCACTACTGGATGTGCATCAATTTTCTTTGCCCAGCCAGCTCGAGCGGTTTGTTATCCCGTTACCCAACGCCACGTCGTTCGAGACTCTGTCAATCACCCGGATGCCTACTTAGATGGCTATCGTGAAGGACAACAAAGCGCTCGTAAAACAGAAGAATATCGACCTCGTACAGCAGGAGGAGAATTTGCTCGTGGCTTTGAAGATGGGTACTACGCTCGTTCCTTTGCAGGTCAGGAATTTGTTGTTAAAGACAGAGTTGAGCATTACACCTTTCAGAATTGCGACTACTCATACCTAAGGAACTGGTTTCGTCACAAACCTATTGCTCCGAATAATGTCTACTTTCCCCAACCCTTACCTACCTGGACTCCACAGTCTATTCAGGCTCCACACTCCCTTTGGACTCCACATCCTATCCAGCTTCAACGTCCCATCTTTCCTCCAGGTCACTGACATGATCGAGTCGGTATATTTTTCTGAAATTTTGCGTGCCAAAGGAGCGTACCATTGAGAGCAGACTAACTGATACGGAGTTAGACTCAAAAAGATAACTTTCTCTCTCCCAGCTTCCCCGGCTCTTGCTATCTACTACGTTTGAACGCAACTTGGTATTAAGAATCGTCAGGCGAAAAATCAGCAGGAAAGATAAAAATTTCTTGCCCCTGAAGTTTGGTCTGATGATAGAGCTTAAGTGCTTTGTCAAAGCGACAAAACTTAATAGGAATCCATCTGCCACTGTAAAAGTAGATAACTACTCGAATCATTATGTACTCTTCCAGTGGGAGTGGAATTTGCCAAGGCGCAGGCACAAAACCTCTCCTTATGAATATTTTTATATCTACTTTTTGACATATTAAACGAGAGATAATAACTGTCTTAAGTAGGTTGTATTTTTATTCATGATTCCCCATCTCTATACACCAATCGCTAAAGACAAGCTATTTTCTTGTTTCCACTTATAGCAATAGGCTCCAGGGCAGAAGGGATGCATATTGATGGGTCAAGCTTTCAGGATTGTGCTTTGTCCTAATCGTCTTGGCGACTACTATATATAAAATTCATTGCAAATTAGGTTTACAAACTCTGCATCCTTTTGCGAAAACCTCTGTGACCCTCTGCGTTAAAAAAGAGTATTCTGATGCCAAAAGATTCAATCTTTGGGGTTTATCCAAAAAATTCCATTTCCTTTCTTGAAGCGCAGCAACATTAATATGTAGGCAAGAGTTGGTATGCTACTGATACCGTACTCCGACAAAAGACGGGTTTGTTTTTGGATGACTCCTTCGGGAATTAGCAGAACTTTCTCCGAATTTTGACGTCCAAGGATTTTATTGATTTTGATGAGAAAGTTTGATGAAACGGCTGACTCAGTCTTCACCTTATTACATCTTGGCCTTACTATGCGGTTTATCACTGACTGGACTATTGGCACTGGGAAGCAACAGTCAGCCTATGTATGCCCACACTCCCCAAGCGATCGCACAATCACCTACTCTTGCTCAAGCCCGCTCTAGTTGGCAAATGTATCGTAGTTCTACCTATCGCATCAGCCTTCGATATCCCAAAAATTGGCAAAAAGCAACAGAAAGCAGCTCTTCTGGTATTGATGGCTACGAGGGTTCTAATGGTTTCTTTAAGGTATCTGCCATGGAAGCAGACTCTCTTCAGGCTGCTTGTCAGAGTGAAGCAAAGCATCGCCTACAACCGTTTGGTTCTAAACCCCAAGTCCGGCAGTTACGAATCCAAAATCAGCCTGCCTGTTTGATATTACCCTCATCTGACCAAGTGCGAGATGCCAAGGGGATGGCTGCTCTCATTGTCCGCTATCCGCAGCCTGTTCGTATCAGTAACCACCCTTACCGTTTCTTTGTTCTGTGGGCTGATAAAGCTCACATTCAAGAGATGGGAGGAACTCTAAGATTCCTACCAAGAGCGAGCAAGTAAAATTGGATTGAGGGTCTAGTGCAGCGCGGCTCCCAATAACCCACCCGTTCAAAAAGGTTAAAAGGCTTGACAGTAAGCTTCCTTCCCTTTTGCCTCCTGTCTCCTGCCTTCTTGCACTAGTCCAACTTCAGGGCATTGACAGGCACTTCGTCCCAGGAACTAACCGTTCTCAGACGTGCCACCCAACCCTCTGCCCTTTGTTGCTCAGTTAAATTCTTCTCGAAAGACTTGTGGCAATCCTTTGCCTGTTGTTCATCACAGGAGGCAATACAGGAATAGAGGAGACCAGACGGATCGATCTGTTCGTTTACCCATATAGTCTTCATGACACACTTCTCTCTTCTTGAAAATTTAAGTAGATGTACTTATTGTCGGTAATAGGGAATTTGCTGCCAACTAAAAAACACACTAGTTGATAATTTGTTTAGTATCCGCAATACAAGTTCAATTTTCAACAACTTATGGACTTGGGAGAGGTTGGTGCGGCTAACTGAGTGAGGGAATTGTCAGTGACACGGCAAATTCGCCAATCGGGTAAGACTGTGGCTCCCAGTTTTTCATAAAATGCGATCGCAGGCTCATTCCAATCCAACACACTCCATTCCAATCGCCCACAGTCGCGTTCTACGGCTAGCTGAGCCAGGTATTTCAGAATTGCCTTCCCAATGCCCTTGCGCCGAAACTCCGGGAGTACGAACAAGTCTTCTAAATAAATTCCCGGTTTGGTGAGAAAGGTGGAATAGTTGTGGAAAAATAAAGCAAATCCCACCGCTTTCCCCGCATACTCCGCCAAAATCGCCTCGGCGTAGGGGTGAGTCCCAAACAAGTGAGCTTTAAGCGCCTCAGTACTCCCTGTAACCGCATGGGAGAGTTTTTCATACTCCGCCAGTGCTTGAATCAACTTAAACAGGGTTCCGACATCACCTGCTTCAGCAGGACGCAAAATTAACTCACAAGACATATTTTTGACTGAGGAAGCGCCAAAGCTTTAACATTGCAACTTCCTGATTTTAACGCCTGAAGCCGAGTGGGTGGGCATTGCCCACCCTACAACTGATAGATACTTTTAGCTCAACCAACCTTTGAGGCGTCTAGCAACTTGGGGACGGCGTAGCTTCCGCATAGCTTTGCTTTGAATCTGCCGCACCCGTTCACGGGACAAGTTGAACATCCCGCCAACTTCCTCCAGAGTAAACGGCTCACTGCTGGCTAAGCCATAACGTAGAGAAATGACGTCTTTTTCCCGTTCCGTGAGAACATCACTCAAGACATCCCATATCTCTTGGCGCATCATAGTTTCGTTCATTTGCTCTTCAGGCAGCCGCAGTTCGTTGTCTTCGAGCAAATCCACCAGTTCTGTGTCTTCTCCTTTACCCACTCGATGATTGAGTGAGAGCGATCTGCGACGTAACTGTAGCAACTGACGCAAATTCGAGGGCGTAATATCTAAAACTTGTGCGATTTCCTCCTCCGACGGGTTGCGTTGCAGTCTTTGTTTCAGTTCCCGTTGGGCTTTTTTGAGTTTATTGAGCTTTTCGACAATATGAATCGGCAAGCGAATCGTCCGCGCATCGTTGGCAATGGTGCGAGTAATAGCCTGACGAATCCACCAATAAGCGTAGGTGGAGAATTTATATCCTTTTTCAGCGTCAAACTTTTCCGTTGCCCGATTCAATCCCAAAGCGCCTTCTTGAATCAAATCCAGGAAAGGAACACCACGGTTGAGATAGCGCTTAGCAATGGAGACGACTAGGCGCAAGTTTGAGCGAATCATTTTGCGCTTAGCGACACGGCCCCGATAAAGGCGATTTTCCAACTGCCGCTCTGTCAGATTCAGTTCTTTAGCTATATCCGCTTTAGTTGGCTTGCGACCTAATGTTTGCGCTAAGCTTTGCTGAAGTTCGTCAATTTCCACTAAGAACTTGACATTTTTTGCTAACTCCACTTCTTCTTCTGGCTTCAGCAGTGGGTAACGCGCCATTTCTTTAAAGAAAGCACCTACCGTGTCATCTGAATTTGTTTTGCTATATCCCGAGCCACGGCTAGCTCCGATCCCATCTTTGGAATCAGAAAACTCAACTTCTACTGAAATTAAATCAGGTTCTTCTGTTTCGAGACTGTCATTGTTAAAAAAATCTGTATCTTCGGTAAACTTGAGAGTATCACTTTCGTTAAATTCAGTAATATTCATAGCAGGCTTTGAGTAGTGAGTGTAAAGGCGTTTTGAGAAGGTTACTTCAAGAGATTGGATTGTTCTGGGTGAGAAATGGACTTTCCTTGATGCAAATTCTTAATAACGAGAGGAGGATTGTAAAAGAAGCTCAAAGTGGCAAAACAGCGAGCGATCAAGGCGTGAATCGTCCGTGCTGGTCGTTCTCTAGAGGGGATTTGCCAGGTAGCTATTCTTAGCTTTAGGAGGGGTTTCTCCAAAAGTAGCTATCCCTTCGGTGAAGCGCTTTTCAAGGGGAGAAAATTGCTTCAAATCCATCGTAAATTAATTAACCATCATTTGGGGGTGGAAAACATCAATCATAAGACTACCCGATGCTATTTGGCTAGCTCCTGAATTACAAAAATTTGAGCCGGATTAGGTTATGAAGGGTCAAGGGAAAGTCAATGGTAACGGTGGCAGCAGAAGACTTCAGGATAAATAGAAAAAGTTGGCGATTCTTGAGGACGAGAAAAGTTTTACATTTGACAACAATCGACAAGAATTGGGACAACGAAATCGGAGGAAGATAGGGATAAATCCTAACCCCCTCACTGAAAATGTTTCTTTTAATGAACTTTGCTATAGAAACAGGATCTCATACCCCCTCAAGTTGCCCTCTCTACCAATAGTGAGAAAAGGGCCTCTCTCACAAGGCAGCAGATTTTCAAGGGGGTGTTCGGCAAGAGTGCCTGATTTTAAGTTATGAAACACTGGTGAAAATTTAGGGGGGTTAGAGGGTTCAGGAGTTATAGTGGTTCTTCGGCAAGCTAATTTATCGACTGTCCCGCACTCGCCTAAGGGTGAGACCTGGGGCTTCTCAAGTGATTAGCTAAAATTGACAAGTCTGACTACACAGCCTCGGCAAGCCTTGGAGGCATTTTTGGTAAATAGGGTTCTAAACGGTTGTCGATATGTCTAATCCCCGTAGTGGTCTGGTACTGGCTGAGCCTGGGGCACCCTATCAAGGAGGTGGGGGTCAGAATCGATGGGTTGAAGTGCTGGTAGATTGTCCGGGAGTTCAGCAGGAGCAGCAAGAGCAGAAACTGTACACCTACAAATTGCCAACAGAGTTAGAAGTTCAGCCGGGAGATATTTTGACTGTGCCTTTTAGGGCGCAACAGATAGGCGCGATCGCAATTCGCCTTCTCGATGAAGCACCTCCTGATTTAGCACCGGAAAAAATCCGTGAGGTGGAAGATGTCATCTGTTCCGGGTTCTTCCCGTCTTCCTATTGGCAACTGTTAGAACGAGTCGCCCAATACTACTGCACACCGTTGATTACAGTGATACGGGTTGCTTTGCCTCCTGGGTTACTTTCGCGATCGCAGCGTCGAATTCGCCTCAATCCTGAAAAACTCTCCAAAGATGCTGATTCCTTTCTCCATCAAACAGCACGTCAGATTTTAGCGCTGCTCCAAGCACAACCGGAGGGAGACTACAGTTGGCAATATCTCCAACGTCAGGTTCGAGGAGCAAAGTGGGGATTGCAGGAGTTAATCAAACGCGATTGGGTCAAGAGTTATTTAGAACACCCCAAACCCTCACGCCCCAAGCTCAAACAAGCGGTAACTTTAGTAGGGAATCCCTTTGCCATTGACCTAACTCAGCGGCAACGGGAAATATTAGATGTGCTACGGCGTCGGGGTGGGGATTTATGGCTGACTGAATTGTTGCAAATTTGTAATACTAGTTCTGCAACGATTAAAACACTAGAGCAGAAGGGCTATGTCGTCATTGAGTCCAGGGAAATTTTGCGGACAGCCGCACAACCTAGTCTGACTAGCGATCGCGCCAAAACCTTGACATCATCCCAAAAACATGCGTTAGAGACTATCTCGACTCTAAATGGCTTTGCCCAAGTCTTGCTGCATGGAGTGACGGGATCGGGGAAGACGGAAGTTTACCTGCAAGCGATCGCACCCATCTTAGCCCAAGGAGAATCAGCCCTCGTCTTAGTCCCAGAAATTGGTCTAACCCCCCAACTCACCGATCGTTTCCGCGCCCGTTTTGGAAACAAAGTCAACGTTTATCACAGCGCTCTTTCAGATGGGGAACGCTACGACACCTGGCGGCAGATGCTTGCAGGCGAACCCCAAGTTGTGATTGGGACTCGCAGTGCAGTTTTTGCCCCCCTACCTAAGCTGGGTTTAATCGTGATGGATGAAGAACACGACTCCAGCTTTAAACAAGACCAACCTTCCCCCGCCTACCACGCCCGTACCGTCGCCCGATGGCGTGCCGAACTAGAAAACTGTCCCCTTGTTTTGGGTTCCGCCACCCCATCGTTAGAAACGTGGGTAGAGTTAAAAGTTGGAAAGTTGAACGTTGAAAGTTCCGAAGATAACCTACAGCCTTCAACCCAACCCAACTTGGAACCTTCAACTCAACCCAACCTTCAACCTTCAAACCTGCAACCTTCAACCTCCTACTACCTCTCCCTTCCAGAACGCATTCAATCGCGACCCATGCCTCCCGTAGAAATTGTGGACATGAGGCGGGAGTTACAGGCAGGAAATCGCTCAATTTTTAGCCGTTCCCTCCAAGATGCCTTGCAGCAGCTACAAGAACGAGGACAGCAGGGCATCTTATTTATCCACAGACGAGGACACAGTACTTTTGTGTCTTGTCGCAGTTGTGGCTATGTGGTGGAATGTCCTCACTGTGATGTTTCCCTCTCTTACCACTACACCCACGAAGGGGCAACTCAGATACTGCGGTGTCACTACTGCAACCACACGCGACTCCATCCCCGCAATTGTCCTGAATGCACTTCTCCTTACCTCAAATTCTTCGGCAGTGGCACCCAGCGTGTCGCCCAGGAATTAGCCAAAGCATTTCCCCAGTTGCGCTTAATTCGGTTTGATAGCGATACCACCCGTGCTAAGGATGCTCATAGAACGTTATTAACCCGTTTTACTCAAGGAGAAGCAGACCTTCTTGTGGGTACACAAATGCTGACGAAAGGGCTAGATATCGCTCAAGTGACCTTGGTTGGTGTCGTTTCAGCGGATGGATTGCTGAATTTGGCAGATTATAGAGCAGCAGAACGCGCCTTTCAAACACTAACTCAGGTAGCGGGTCGTGCGGGTCGTGGCGATGATCCCGGTCGGGTGATTATTCAAACTTACTCCCCCCAACATCCAGTGATTCAATGCGTTAAGACTCACGACTATGAGTCTTTTTCTCAGGCAGAACTCGAACAACGTGCTGCCCTGAACTATCCCCCTTACGGACATCTCATTCTCTTACGGCTGAGTGGTTTGGATGCAGTTGAAGTGGAGAAGACCGCCGAGCAGATAGCAGATAAATTAGAAGAAGCTGAGTCAGAGTACGAAATCTTAGGGCCAGCACCTGCGAGTATTATGCGAGTGGCCCGTCGCTATCGCTGGCAAATTTTAATCAAGTTTCCGCCAGAGGTTTCTGTAGCGTTGCCGAATCTGAGTGAGTTACGAGCAATTTGTCCTAAAGATATTAGTCTCACAATAGATGTAGACCCGCAAAATATGATGTAGGTAATACTTGCCCATCGCTTTAGTCGGTGCGTATTGATGGCTTCCACATCCAGGGTGGCAGTCGTTAAGTTAATTGACCCTACATATCGCGACGAAACGTTCTAATTGCTTCTCCAGCATCAGTTTCAGCGAGTAAAATACAGCGTCTGAGCAAATCGAGATCGAGTTCGTTAAGTCCGAGTAGCTGGCTGCGATCGATGCTTTCATAGATACCATCTCGCAGCCGATAGAGCATCAACAGCCCATCTTCCCAAAACCAGACTTCAGGTACTCCTAATGCTTGGTAGCGTGCCAGCTTATTCACCCCGCCACTGGTGAAAACGACTTCAATGGACAAATCTGGAATCGGTTTTACACTCCCAATGCAGTAGGACTCGTCTGCTTGGGCAGAGACAACCCCTTCTTTTTCCTGAGTCATTGATCGGGTTGGTTGGAAAAAAATGCCCTTTTCGACGAGGAAGGTTGTCACTAAGTAACCGATGATGCTGGCAAAAATCTCGTGTTCACGTCCTGGCATGAGAATTTCGATCGTACCGTCATAATAAAACAGTCGCACACCAGGGGAACCGTCAAAGCCTTTTTGG
Source organism: uncultured bacterium (assembly GCA_966675205.1). Classification (GTDB taxonomy): domain Bacteria; phylum Cyanobacteriota; class Cyanobacteriia; order Cyanobacteriales; family Coleofasciculaceae; genus JBFLZA01. The sequence continues at coordinate 22,075 of CBKWLJ010000032.1, read as the reverse complement.
ATGAACTTGAACTGTTCCCAAGTCCCATGATGAACGATGCGTTGGTCTGTGGTTTTGTCGAGTAAGGGGGACATCGCATTCACCTCCGGCAATCTATGCTTGAATTGTGGCATACCACTTGCCAGCCTTACTCTTGTAGGCTTTGGGGATAACTGGCAGATTTGTTGCGCGATCGCACCTTCAACTCGTGACAATAGGGAAGGAGCGATCGCACGTCGGTAACAATACAGGAGGTTTTCATGTTGCCAAAGTCAAGCCAACTTGTAACCTTTGAGGAGGATTTACCTCCTGCTATCCCTCTCCACATCCCCAACGATTTGACGCTCAAGGTGAGTCACGAAGATTTTGTCAAACTTGCAGCAGCTAATCGCGACTTGAGGTTAGAGAGAACCGCACAAGGAGAGCTAATCGTGAATCCACCCACTGGCTGGGAAACTGGAGAGCGCAACATGAGTATATCTGGAGAACTTTACCTCTGGTGGCGCAATGCTGGTAAACCCGGTAAAGTCTTTGACTCTTCCACTGGCTTCTATTTGCCTAATGGCGCAGACCGTTCTCCCGATGCGTCTTGGGTCAGTCAATCGAGATGGGATGCTTTAACCGATGACCAAAAGCAGACTTTTGCGAATGTTTGTCCCGATTTTGTTGTGGAGTTGCGTTCCCGTAGTGACTCGCTGAAGACTCTCCAAGAAAAGATGCGGGAATACATAAACAATGGGGCAAGGTTGGGATGGTTAATTGACCCCAAAAACCGTCGCGTTGAAATCTATCGGCAAGAGCAAGAGGTTGAAGTACAAATGCAGCCCCAATCCTTGTCAGGTGAGGAGGTTCTGCCGGAATTTCTTTTGCCGTTGGACTTGATTTGGTAAGAGCGAGCAGTTATTACCATCTAGCCCTGAATTGTCTGTCTTCCTAATTCCCGATTTAGTATAACCCTTTACCTTTAAATAAATATGAGTACAAACAATCTACCTCCTGTTTGGAACCGAGTGGGAAAACATGCCGTATTTCCAGAAGCCAAGCATGACGAAATCGCTCGCTATAATTTTCTAGCTAATTTGAATCGCTACTTGGCAAGTGTTGTATCTCCTGGCAACAAGATCGCCTATGAAAAACGTGTTCGTCCCAAGTTCCAAAACGAGCGCGAGCGCGACTTAAAAACGCGACAAGAAGTGCATGAAGCCATGAAAAAAGAGCCTTACTATCAAACTTGGAGCGCCTTGCGTCGAGCGGCCATGGAGATGAGACAACAAGCGGGGCGTTCACTGGTATTGCGTCAGGCAGAAGAACTTGCAGAAAAAACAGAGCATTTGAATCAGGGCAAAGATACGCTTAAACTCAATCCAGACCTAGAAATCCCCCACTATGTTCAAGCCGTAGATCATCACTGTATGCCAGGGAGTTATTACACAGAACTCATAGAGGGAGATGTAACAGCGGCGGCTAATTACGACTCTGGGCTATTTGTGACAACGGCTGGCTTACTGGGACGAATGAACGATGGTGGAGGCAGAGCGATCGCTTCTTGGCTGACAACACAACATCCAGAATTTCAGCCCAAACGTATACTTGATATTGGTTGCGGATTAGGTCATAACGTACTTCCCATAGCACAAGCCTATCCCGATGCTGAAGTCATTGCCATTGATGTAGCCGCTCCCATGTTGAGATACGGCCATGCTCGTGCACAAGACTTGGGCGTAAACAATGTAACCTTTATCCAGATGGATGGTGTGAATACTGGATTGGCAGATGAATCATTCGATTGGGTTCAAACGACCATGTTTTTGCACGAAATGTCCTACCAATCCATCCATCGAATCATAGAAGAAATTTATCGGATGCTAAAGCCCGGTGGTTTAACGCTTCATATCGAACAGCCGCAATACACAGAAGATATGCAGCTATACGAGCAATTCATCCGGGATTGGGATGCTTTTTACAACAATGAACCCTTTTGGTCTAAGATGCATGACATCGATGTAAAAGAACTCCTGCTCAAGGCGGGCTTCCAAGAAGAAGCATTCATCCAAATAAGCGTAAAAGCAGTCAATAACATCGAAGAAGGTCAACAAGCTGATGAAAGGATAGAAGATTACGGTCGTTCACCCGTTTGGAATGTATTTGGTGCCTGGAAATACTAACGTTTTCACTCTCGAAGCAAGTAATTTATGCAAGCTTTTAATGACATCTTGTTAGCGAACAGTAAGAGTAAAGGCAAACGTCCCTATTTCTTTGACGACCCCGCCGTTGAACGAGTACTCAATATCACCTTGGCTGTAGCGATGGAGCACGCCGTTACCCGCGAACGATTGGATACTATAGAACGCCTCCTAGCAGCCAAAGGCATACTGAGCCAATCCGAAATTGATGCCTATGAACCCGATAAAGCAGCGGCTGAGGAACGCCAGCGATGGCAGGCAGAATATGTTGCTCGAATACTGCGGATTATCCAACAGGAACTAGAGGCTTTAGAACATCCAGAAAACAACCGCGATATAGAAGATATTGCGGAAGAACTCGGACGTATTTGACAACTACAATGCTATCTGCAATCGACCAGATTGAGAACTTTTATCACGCCATCATTCGCAAAGAAGTAGAGCAGATTTGCCAGAGTTACGTTCCCGATGACAAGACTTACGTTTTTGTAGAAGGGCCTCGCTACTCTACTCTTGGCTATAGCAATATTTCCAAAGGCTGGCAAGATTTTTGCAATTCTGCACTAACCTTGGAAAATATTGAGTGGGTAGAAGGCCCGTTTACCGAAGAGTCCGGAAATTTTGCTTGGGTAGCAGGGATGGTTTTGTTAACAGTCGCTGTGAACGGTCAAATTATCCAACAAACATTTCGCGCTACTTTTGTCCTACAGAAAAATGAAGCAGGTTGCTGGCAGATTCGGCACGAACACGTTTCTGCCCCGCTCCATGACCCTTATGGCATTGGAGATTGGTTGAAAAAATGATTATTAGAATGAAATCATAGGAAGTTGAATTCAAATTTATTCAGGAGAAAGACAATGGAAAATTTTAACGAGTATCATTTAGACTCTAAGCAGTTTCATTTCCTGAATCTCCTTCAAGAGAACTGGAAAGCTATTAGAGACGAATTCACATACTTTAAGGATAAGGCATCTCAGGAAAAGTTGCAGTTTGCTTTTGATGTCTTGGGACCTAAAAGTAAAACGATTAAGACCAAGGGAAATGCAAAATATAGTGCTCTTGGGGTTCTATTTCAAGGAATATTTATTGAAGAATATATTCGATTTCATCAAATTAACTATCCTCAGTATGAGTTACAAGATGTACCTAAAAAAGCACAGAAATTAAGAGAAAAATATTTTCCTCAATTAAATCGGGCGATAGAAACATCAAATTCGAGCAATGACAACATACTCAGGAATGTGTATTTTGGGACATTTCATCCAGGGCTAGATATCAAACTGCATGTGAACTATAACCCACACATGAATCGAGGCTATCTAGGGTTGATTGTGCCTGATGGAGATGTGGCGATGAAGATATGCCATGATAAGCTTTATTGGCATGAGGGAGAATTTTTAGTTTTAGATCACAGCTATCCCCATTGTCCCCATAATTACACGGATTACGACAGGACTGTTTTGGTGGTAGATTTCTTTAAAACTGATAAGCCTAGAGAAGAAATGATACAGATTGAAAAAGAATTAGTCAGACAACGAATGCAAGAAAATCCCTATAGCTTAGGTGTTTTCGGTAAAAGTGATAAAGCCAAAGAAGAAGACTTTATTAAATATGGTTTAAGCCATCAGTTGGAATGGGATAAAGCTTTAGGAGTATAATTTATTCTGCTAGGGAAAAAGGACGGACGAAGCTAATCTGTTAGGCATTTCAGAAAGCTAATTTAGGCTGACGGAGTCATGAGTCCAATGATGTTTGAAACTGCTGCTCTAGTTGGCGATATTCAGGAACACCCATGAGTTGTTGAATATCTTGAAAGCCAACAAAGTCCTCAAATCCAGATGTGGTTCCTTGTTCTTTTAAGTGACGCAAACAAGCAGTCATCACATGGGTTGCTGCCAGCAACGCCGAGACTGGGAAAAACACAATCTTAAAGCCAATTGCTTGTAACTCGGCACTCGAAAGTTGTGGGGTTTTGCCGCCTTCAACGATATTGGCAACCAGTGGCACATCTGGAAAGGCAGCAGCGATCGCTTTTAGTTCCTCAGCCGACTGGGGGGCTTCGACAAATAGCAGATCAGCCCCCGCCTCAATGTAAGCACGACCGCGTGCGATCGCTTCCTCAAAACCCAGTGGTGCACGGGCATCAGTACGAGCAATAATCACCAAACCACTTTCCCCTCGTGCTTGGACTGCCGCCCGGATTTTACCGACATGTTCTACGATCGCAATAACTCGTTTGCCCTCAAAGTGACCGCACTTTTTGGGCCACTCTTGATCTTCTAAAATCACCCCAGCAATCCCCAACTGCACCGCATCCTTCACAGTCCGGATAACGTTTAAGGCGTTGCCATAGCCAGTGTCCATATCCGCAATCAAGGGAACACTCACAGACTGAGCAATCCGTCCCACGCTGGAAAGCATTTCGCTGGCAGTAAGAAACCCAAAATCTGGCAGGCCAAGTGTAGATGCAGCAATACCAAATCCACTGGTTGCCACGACTTCAAAACCGATCTGTTCAGCTAGCTTGGCACCAAGACAGTCGTAGACACCAGGAATAACCAGAATTCCCGGACGCTCAAGGATTTGTCGCAGTTTTTGTCCAGAAGACATAAAGTAACAATTGGGGGACAGTTGAAGGTTTAAAATCTCTCTGAGAATACTCCATCGGCTTGTATGACTTCAACGCCAGTCCTTGTTCCCCCTAATTTCTGGCTGCTTCATCCTATCCTTGTCTGATTTTCATGTGAGGCTCCAACTAGCGGTGTACCGCTCGTTACCCCTGAAAGAAACACTTCCCTCTTCCCTTGTGCCCAGAGCCTTCTGCCCTCTCCCTGGTGTTTCTTGAGAGCCTTCAACGGACGCAATCACATCCGTTACGCATGAAACAAACGCTTCCTTCTTTCCTTCTGCCCTCTGCCCTGGAGCCTTCTGCCTTGTGTTTCTTGAGAGGCCTACCATGCCTGAAACTCCTGTGTTGGATAAAGTTATTAAAAATGTTCGCGTCGTTCGTCCTAATCAGCAGTCGGTTGAGTTACTAGATTTGGGAATTAAGGATGGCAAATTTGCCCAAATCGCACCTGAAATTAGCCCAGATCAGGCACAACAGGTATTCGACGCGAAAAGCCTGTTGGGATTTCCAGGTGTAGTTGATGCTCATATGCACATTGGTATTTATCAACCCCTGAACTTAGATGCTGTTACCGAAAGCAAAGCAGCAGCAATGGGTGGCGTTACCACTAGTCTCAATTACATTCGCACGGGTCAGTATTATCTCAATAAAGGGGGTTCCTACCAAGATTTTTTTCCAGAAGTACTAGCATTATCAGACGGTAATTTTTTCGTCGATTACAGTTACCACATTGCACCAATTAGTGGCAAGCATATTGATGAAATGGAAGGACTGTTTGAGGAGTATGGAGTCTCCTCATTCAAAATCTTCATGTTTTATGGGGGTTACGGGTTGCATGGTCTTTCAGACCAGCAAAATCTCTTTTTAATGATTAATAAAGACGAGCGATACGACTTAGCCCATTTTGAATTCATCATGCGCGGCTTAACCCGGTTGATGGAACGCTACCCCGAAGCACGGGAACATATCAGCCTGAGTCTGCACTGTGAAGTCGCTGAAATTTTAAATGCTTATACCAAAATAGTTGAGCGAGATTCTCAACTCACTGGATTGCACGCCTACAGTGCCGCCCGTCCACCTCATTCCGAGGGGTTAGCAATTTGCATAGCGTCCTATCTGGCACATGAAACGAATTGTATCAATATCAATCTGCTGCATCTGAGTTCCCGAAAAGCCCTTGAAGCCGCGCTAACCATGCAAGCTGCTTTTCCTCATATCAACTTTAGACGGGAATTAACGGTAGGTCATTTACTGCTAGATGTAGATACACCCAATGGCGCTTGGGCAAAAGTCAACCCTCCCATTCGTCCCCGTGCTGATGTGGAATATCTGTGGCAAGCGGTGTTAAACCGTCAAGTTGATTGGATTGTTAGTGACCATGCTTGCTGTTCAGCCGAAAAGAAAAGGAGTTTAAATGACCCCAATAATATCTGGTTGGCAAAATCAGGTTTTGGGGGTACAGAATACCTCCTTTCTGGGGTATTCAGCGAAGGGAGCAAGCGCGGTATGTCTTACAGTCACATGGCTCAGTTGCTGTGTTCAAATCCAGCACAACGCTTTGGTCTACTGGAAAAAGGGGACATTGCTGTTGGATATGATGCCGATTTGGTACTTTTAGACCCCAATGAAACTTTTGTTGTCCGTGCTGCTGAGTCAGAGTCGCAGCAGGGTTATACACCTTTTGAAGGGATGGAGTTGACTGGGCGGGTAAAGACTACGTTTTTACGGGGTAACTTGATTTATGATCAAGGGCAAGTTATCGGTACTCCCAGTGGGCGCTATCTGAAGCGACCCATGAAGTAACAACTTCAGTAATTGCTGCTGGATATTGAAAAAGATTGCAAATTCTACAAAAAGCAGTACGATCAGGAGCGTCAGCCGTTTTTGTACTAATTCGGTACAAAACGTGCTCATGCACTTTTGAAGGAACATAATCTAGCTGAATCAGCAGCTCAGTTCTCACTTTTGAGTTATTACACCTCGCCTTGACAATTGAAATCACGCCTATATCGGTAGGTAGTAGTGAGGAGTTTCTATACCCTATAGGAGTGCCCGCTGTAGCTAATGCCAAACGGGCCGCCAAGCGTGTCTAAGTCGCTAGCGCTCTCGGTACAGGCGCTCTTGTAGAAGCATCGCGACTAGCGAGAGCGTTGCCGAAGCGGATAGTGTGTCAAGTCGTCTGTTGCATCCTGTAGAAGGTGAGGAACATCTGCTGTGCGGATTGACGAAAAAATCAGGGTTTTCAAGCCTGTATGGGCAGGTTTGGTTTGTTGAGCTGCGATTTCGATGTATGCAACAACCTGTTAGGCAATATCCGGAGAATTTCAGGAAATTTATGCAGGATAAGGACAGTAAGCCGATTTTGATGAGTAAATTCCCGCCAAGTGAAAGCCAAGTCAACCGAAGCGATAAGAGGCCATCTACAATGCCGCTAGCCTTACACATCAGTACTCAAGTCTTACTCGGAAAAAAAATTGAAATTTCTGTCCCGCAGTTGTCAGCTGGTGATGCTGTTGATGTATTCATCATTCCATCCCGTACCTCTTGTCACCCTTGCCACTCGATGAGCAATCGCGTCGAAAGTATTCCTTTGACTCCCAAACAGCTTAGTAATAGGCAACACCGTGAGAGTGATCATATTGCTGTTGCCATTGAAGCATTAGAAGCGATCGAAAACTATCTGTGTCCTGCACCGGGAAGCCTCTTAGAAGAGATGCTCAACGATGCTCTAGAAGGTCGAATCCGAGTAGAGGCAATGGATATTCAAGACCGAATGCTGGTACAACACCATGCCAAGAAATATATAGAACAAGCGATCGCAACTTTGCAACGCTTGCTTCAGTAATTTTTGTTGACACATCGTTGCAGTGGCTAACTGAAGTTAATACCCAGTTGCATTCAGTTGAGGAGACTCATCGATTTCTTGCCCAGAGGGGACACAAACCTATAGCCTTGTTAGAACCTATGTGCTACCGCACACAACGAAAAATGAAAAATCTTAACGATCAACTTTCTAACCTTCTAACCTTCTAACCTTCTAACTTCTAACCTTCTAACCTGGGCTACGCCCCGCGAGAGCTAACAACCGATTTTCCGAATCTCCTCATCAAGCTGTATCTGCTTACTCTACATCAAGAACTTTTCCAAGATAAAAAATTTGGTAATGAACGCTACTCCACTTCCTGCAATCTTGATGTAAGTTATGACAGAAGATCTATTTCCGACAATCTACTCAACCCTCAATCCTCAAGCTTTAGTAGCCAGATTGCTACCGCACTATGAGATTGGAGTAGCTGTAAATTGCCAATTTTGGCATCGGGGACTGAGTGATGTTTATGTAGTAGAAACACAAGCGAATTCATATATCTTAAGGGTTTCTCATCATCACTGGCGATCGAAATCAGATATTGAGTTTGAACTAGAACTACTAGATTTTTGGGGGCAGCGTCAGCTTCCCGTTGCCTATCCGCTGAGGACGATGGATGGACAATTGTCCATCGAAATCCATGCACCAGAGGGGACACGTTATGCAGCATTATTTACAATCGCACCAGGGCAAGTCCCATTGGGAGATTTGAACCCAACACAAGGCCGTATCCTGGGTGAAATCGTGGCAAAGCTTCATCTAGCGGCATTAGACTTTAGCACTCACTACCATCGCCAACCTCTAACCCTAGAATACTTACTGGATGATTCCTTTCAGGTAATTGCCCCATTCTTAAAACATAGAACAACTGACTTGATTTATCTGCTTGAAGTCATTGCACAAATTAAACACAAGCTTCAAGATTTTCCCAAAGAAGCTCCATTCTGGGGCATCTGTTGGGGTGATCCTCACAGTGGCAATGTCCACTTTACACCCCAAGGACAGGCAACGTTGTTTGATTTTGATCAGTGCGGCTACGGTTGGCGTGCCTTTGACATCGCGAAGTTTTTGCAAATATCCCTAAGGACAGGCATTAGCAAGCTAGTTAGAGAAGAATTTCTTTCCGGCTATCAAACAGTCTGCGAACTCGCGGATTGGGAACTGGAATCATTGCAGGCGTTGACTCAAACAGCCCACCTCTGGGCATGGGCGATTAGTCTGAATACCTGTAGATTTCAGGATTACAGCCGATTGGATGACAGCTACTTTACTCAACGTCTTGAACAGTTGAAACGATTGAAATCACACGATTGGCAATTATTTTAATCGGGGTTGCTGCCCTATCTTGAAAATGGGATGAAGGTTGCAGGTTGAAGGTTAGAAGGTTAGAAAGTTGTTAGCGCAACGGGGCGTAGCCCAGGTTACAGATTTTTACTGCAACTTTATAGGTAGTAGCTTCTAGTGTTTGCCTTCACAATCAGGAGTAGGGAAGAGAAATTTTCAGAGTGCGTGTTATGAGCTTCTGATCATGATGTGTACCCAAAAATATGCCCTATTCCCTACTCTCCATTTTTAATTACTCAGAAATTTAAGTTATTGTGACATGATCTTTAAACACATACCAGGTGTTTTTATTCTTGACTAAATTCTCTAAAGTAACACGATAGTGTGAACCATCTTCTCCATAGGCGAGGACATCAAATGTCGTGCCAGCAGGCATTGAAACTTTCTCTTCATCCTTGAGCCGTGAAGAGTCTATTGGAACCTGCTTGAACCAGGTATCCGATTTAACCGTTAATTTTTTCTCAGGTGGGCAAGTACCGGGTTTTCCAGAATCAACCTCGCGGATATTGTGAATTACATCATCACGCACCCAGCCTACTATATTCCCAAACTGCACCTTATACCAGGTATATCCGTCATTTTGACGCTTTTCTTCCAGGACTGTAACCTGAGTGTTGCGAGCTGCAGTAGTAATAAGGTTGTTTGCTACTACAGGCTCTCGACGCACATTAGCACCCCCCTGCGGAGCATTACTATACAGAACGCCAATTCGTTTTTTTCCATTACTCATTTTAGACTTCCTTTTCCTTGTTTTTGTGGGCAAGAGCTGGTCGTTTTTATTGTATAGACTTTGGGAGAATTCCCCAAAAATCTACTACAGACTAGTACTATTTGATGGAAGTTCCCCTATTCTTAAAATGCTAGTGAATTGATGATTGATGACCTAGAGGAATGAATGGTAAGTGTGTTTACAGCAAACTTTACTATTGCCCATATTTTTAGGTTAAATTGCCTCAACATTTTCATGAACTATCGACAAATCAAAATTCTAGCTTTTTGAATGGGCTACTGATGCAAATTAGAGTAAATTGATAAAACTTAAAGAAAAGTATCTCTCAATTAAGGAACGTTGAGCAGTAGATTTTTGGCTTTGGTAGATTAATTGTAATCAACCTCCAAAGCTCCCTGTCAATGGGTAAGTTCTACAGGTGTTCACCCTCTTGAGACCAAAACCCCTATTTGCCGAGTAATTGATTGCGGGCAAAAGCGCTACGAGGAAGTACTCGTAACACCTCTTCAACCGTAGTTACACCGGTTGTCACTTTTTGCTTTGCCGCCACTCCAAACGAGGCAAATTTGACCTCTCGTAGATAACTATGCAACTGTGTCATCGTTCCCTCATAAATAATCTCCCGCACTCGGTCATCAACATCCAGCAATTCAACGATCGCTTCCCGTCCCAGATACCCAGAGTTGAAACACTTGTCACAGCCCTTACCTCGCTTCCAGGTTCCCACATTGGCGTGATTCTGCAATCCCAGAACTTGCAGTTCCTTTTCGGTCGGGCTATGGGGTTGGGCACAGTGAGGGCAAACCCGACGCACCAAGCGCTGTGCCACAATTCCCAGCAAGGCGTCACTAATTAAAGCGGGGTCGGGGCCAATATCTTTAATCCGGGGAATGGCACCAATCGCGTCATTAGTATGCAAAGTCGTAAAAACTAAGTGTCCCGTCAAGGCAGCGCGAACAGCCGTTTCAGCCGTTTCCTTGTCGCGAATTTCCCCTACCATAATGATGTCCGGGTCTTGGCGCAAAATCGATCGCAAGCCGGCTGCAAAAGTCATTCCCGCACGTTCGTGTACCTGTGTTTGCGTGATGCCTGGTAAGATGTATTCGACTGGGTCTTCTACAGTGACAACATTGACGTGTTCTGTGGCGACGAATTGCAAACTGGTATAAAGCGTACTGGTTTTCCCGGAACCTGTCGGTCCGGTGAGAATAATCATGCCTTGGGGCTGCTCTAACCAACTTTTGTAACTTGAGAGGATGTCTTTAGAGAAGCCCAAGTCTTCAATATTAGAAAAAGGATTTTGTCTGGGCAGTAAGCGAATGACCGCTTTTTCCCCACATACACAGGGGAGAGTACTCACCCGCATATCCATGCCCAATTCCATCTGTTCCTCTGCGGCATACTTCTCGCCAATTCGCCCATCTTGGGGACGGCGACTTTCTGCAATATCCATATCCGACATCACCTTGAGGGCGACAATCACCTTGCGGCTGATATTTAAGGGGAGTCGGGTAATATCTCGTAGCACACCATCAATGCGATACCGTACCCGCAACCCTTCTGGTGTTGGTTCCAGGTGAATATCGCTGGCACGGTTACGCAATGCCCCGGATATTAGGGTCTTGATTTTACCAATCTGATCAACGGCTTTGGCGAGATAAAGTTCTGTGGTTTCTGAAATGTCTTCTTTTTCCAGTTCCCCAGTCAGGGGATTCACCAAAGGCGTAGCGCTGATGTGATTGGGGTCAAGGTGTTGGGTATGGTACCAAAGGCGGTAGCTTTTAGTGGTGATGGGGACGACTTGAATCGTGGTAAGAGTGTGATCGCTCAGTTCCTGAATCACCTGAGTTGATAGCGTTACTGGACTTCCCAAGTAATAACAACCGCGCCAAAGCAACAGGGGAAGTACGGGCGGCAAGGTATTGCGATCGGGAAAATGCCGAAAAAATCGATGAGTAACGTCCTGATCAAGCTGTTCTCGGTTGACAGTCCCTTGCTCGTCCACTAAGAGTGCAAGGGCACCTTCGCAGCTAATTTCATGATTTCTCAAACGTTGCCAAGCCGTAGTCACTGATGCAGAAGTCGTTGCCATGGGAAAAGCGAACTGTAGGGAGTAGACGAGAAATTTCCAGTGTAGATAATGAACCCTGCATGATTGAAATAGGATGAAGAAACTATAAGGTAATAGTCTCGATTCTATTACTCCGCTATATTAGACCCAATCGACGCTACTGCCCATTCCCGATAACTACGTCAGTCTTCATTAACACAAAACTCAATGAATCTTCCTGCAAATGAATCGCCCCTAGAGTAGTTTGTAATAGCTTTGCACGACTGCTATACCTACACTCATGAAGTTTACTGGTGTTTTCAAGACCCACAAGAAAGTCGGGTTAGTTGGCTCAATAGTGTGGCTCCTGTTTTTCTTAAGTGGCTGCTTTAATCCCCTGCGCTTTGCTCCGCTTAATCAGTCAGGATATTTCCAAAAATGTAGAGAAGCCGAAAAAGTTGTCAGCCAAGCCGAGCAGGAATACGATGAAGCGAAACAGGAGATAATCAACGGCAACAAAGACGAAAATACTCTACGAAATTTCTCTGAAAAGAGACAAAAACTGCAAGAGGCACAAGAGAAAGCTCTGCGGGAATGTAACCCGGAAGGCTAGTGCAAGAAGGCAGGAGGCAGGAGGCAGAAGGCAGGAGGCTCAAAGGGATATTGGTTGTATACTAAGCTTTTTAACTTTTTTGAACGGGTGGGTTATTTCTGCCGTGCTGCACTAATATCACCCGACTGGATGAACCAACTGTGCGAAGGCGATCGCACAGGGTTCGCGCCAAGCTAGTTAGAGAAGCAATTCATATCCCAATCACAGCGATCGCTCAAGTACTCTATCCTTGTTCAGCAATGAGTTGATGGGCCAAGGAAGTCAAGCGATCGCTTTTTCTTGCTTTGAACCCTAGATTAACCAAAAAGAGGCAGAGGGCAAAGGGCGGAAGGCAAAAGGGATTTATCCCAATGCCGATAGCCCAAGCCATCTGGCGACAGATAGGGCGCTCTTAGTTCAAGCCCCCTCCTGATCTGAACAGTACCTTCTGTCTTGGAGCCTTCCTTCTTGGAGCCTTCTTCAATCAATGAGCGTTCCCTTTCGTTACCGTTATGCCTACCTCCCTCTGGGACATCGGACTGTATTGATCAAGTCGGGTGGAAAGTGGCAGTTGCGAGCTTTGGTTTCCGGAGATTAACGAGTGAAGTTGAAAATTCTTGCCGCTTTAATTCTTGTTCCTTTATGTTTAGCGACACCTTTTGTTGTGGCTAATTCTACTCCTTTGCCCTTTACAACGGCAAAAGCGGTGGAGGATACTGCATGGATGCGAGAACCGTTCTACAAACAATTTCCCAACCACCGAGACGCTGTCAATCAAGAGCTACAGGTGTTGCGTGTTAACCTGGACGAAGATAGCGATTCTGAGTATTTCGCCTGGTTGAGTCTTGATCGCCTCAATGGCTTAGGGATTCTCTTCGATCGTCAGGGTAGTGCTTATCAGGCTGTGTATGAAATCAAACAACCCGTTTATCAGGTTAGCTTTGACCAACCTAGCCGTTCAGTCATTCTTTCGGCAGGGAATGGTGGCACTGGTATTCAGCACAATTGGTTTCATGTCCTCCAAAAAGTTGGAGGAAATTACCGGGAAGTTTGGACGGGTATTGAGCAGTCTTTAATGTTTGGTGCACCCCCATTTACCCAACGCTACGGGACTGTTGCTATTTCCCAAGACCCTATAGTCAATGCTCCAGTCCTGCGTCACACAACCCGAACTACTGTTTTGAATCAAGACAATACAGTGCGGGAAGTCCGAGATGCAGTGGATACCTATGTCTTCAAACCCGACCAAGGGCGCTTTGTTCCAGAAGGGCAAATTGCTGGAGTTAGTAATCATTTGATTCTAGATCGTCCACAAGCGTTTGTCGGGGAAGGGGTGAAAGTGATGGCTGTGGGACTCACTCCCGACCAGTTGCAAGGGGCAAAAGTTGTGTTGACTAACTCAACCAATCAGGTTGTGGCATCGTCTTCTGAGCAACAGCCAAGCACTGGTAAAGATGTAACGTTTTGGTTGTCCGTCCCTAGAGATATTGCACCGGGTAGTTACACCGTACAGTTAACTCAAAATAGTGGCAATCAACAAAAAGTCCTAGATCGCACATCCTTTGTGATTCAGAAGTCTTAGGGATTTGTCCAAACAAATAGTAGGGTGGGCAATCCCACCTTACTGAAGAGGAATTTGTTTTTGCAAGGCTCCTCATTTTCGTTATTTTGCACAGCAGCGATCGCAAATTATGAATCGAATTTCTACTTTATTTACAACTCTGTTGACTGTTGCACTCATCGGATGTGCAGGAACAGCACAAAGTAACTCCCAATTAACCTCTTGGGCCGTGGGTTCTTCATCGTCTACAACTTTGGCTCAAGCTCAGACAGACCCATTGGCGCAAACACGAATCAAACCCAACGTTAAATTTAATGTGCAGCGTCAGTCGGGACCCTGTCCTGATACGGTTGGGCTTTGGATGTTCATGCTGGGGTATGAAGGAGGGGCTGATCATACTGTTGTAGCTGACACGCAGGCGATCGCATCTGCACCCGCAAAGTTAGTGGTTTCACAGCCGAAACGCCTAGAATATGAAGCACCGTTACGGCGCGAGTATGCCTCTTGTGTCGGTCAAGCCAAATCTGAGCGAATGAGTGCCTATAATTACCAGTTCCGTAATGGCAAAGTGCGCTTTGTAATGGATGTCAGCCGCGCTGATGGCTATCGACAAGTCTTGTATAAGGGTCTATCGGCCTCACGTCCCTACATTCATTGGCGGGCAAACGAATAATTACATAGGGTTGCAATAGCCTGTAATTGCAAGATTTTGTAGGGGCACGGCATTGTCGTGCCCTTGGTGTACGGTGTAGGTCACATCAAATCTGCTCTATTTTGCGTCAGCATTGGGCTAAAAGGTATAAATGCGTGCGATCGCTTCTTTAAACTTGATTTTTCTACCTTTTGTAAAATGCCAGTTACAACATTCTTCCTGTAGCGTAAAATTTTCGTGGCTCGGTATAGTATCTACAATGCTCTTGCTTGGTGTGTATGGTTGCTCCACTTCCAGAAGCCCCTGAAATCGAGCGTCACAGAGCCGCGATCGTGCGGACTGACCTCTCCAAGCCCGTCAAATTGGCAATAGAAAGCGCAATCCTAAGTAAAGATAGCACATTTTTTGACTACGGCTGTGGACATGGAGGGGACATTCAACGTCTTGCCCAGCAAGGCTATACCAGCAACGGTTGGGACCCTTACTACCAGCCCGACAATCTCCTCGCGAGTGCCGATATAGTCAATCTGGGCTATGTGATCAACGTCATCGAAAACCCAGCCGAACGCCGCGAATCTCTACTCAAGGCGTGGGAACTGACTCAAAAAGTCTTGCTGGTTTCTGCCCAAGTCTTAATTGGTGATCGTGCTGACGGTCAAATTGCCTACGGGGATGGCATTGTTACCCGCCGCAATACCTTTCAGAAATATTACGAGCAAGAAGAACTCAAAGCATATATCGACCAAGTTCTCGGCGTTGATGCCATTCCCGTTGCGTTAGGGATTTACTTCGTCTTCCGCGATGAAGCACAAGCTGAAAGTTTTAGGGCATCCCGCTTCCGTTCCCGCACAACGACTCCCAGAATTCGCGCCAACGTCAAGCGGTTTGAAGACTACCAGGAACTCCTTACTCCGTTGATGACCTTCGTCACCGATCGCGGACGCCTCCCTACCCCAACCGAACTACCCAGTGCGCCCGACATCGTTGCCGAATTTGGTACTCTGCGCCGTGCCTTTCAAGTCATCTTGCAAGTTACCGACCAAGCGGAATGGGATGCCATTTCCGATAAACGCCGCAATGACCTCTTGGTTTACCTAGCCCTAACCCAATTTAGTCGCCGTCCCAAATTCGGCAATCTGGATAACACCCTGCAAAGTGACATTCGAGCCTTCTTCGGTAACTACAAACAAGCCTGTGCAGCGGCTGATTTGATGCTGATGAGCGTGGGAGACTTGCGCCTCATTGCCAATTGCTGCAAGCAGAGTAAGATTGGCAAACTCCTCCCTAACGCTCTCTATGTCCACGTTTGTGCCCTTGAAGCCCTCAATCCCCAATTGCGACTTTATGAAGGTTGCGCCAGTCGCACCATCGGTCGCATGGAAGGCGCGACTCTAGTCAAATTCCACTTCAAAGTGCCAAAAATCTCTTATCTGTTTTATCCCGAATTCGACACTGACCCTCATCCGGCATTACACACCAGTATGCAGATTGATCTGCGGGATTTGCAGGTGGTTTACCGCGACTACGACACATCAGAGAATCCCCCGATTTTGCATCGCAAAGAAACGTTCGTGATGCCAGACTATCCCCTGTACGAAAAGTTTGCCAAACTCACCCGTCAAGAAGAGAACTGGGGACTCCTCGACCATACCAGCACCATTGGCACGCGCAAAGGCTGGCAAAAATGTCTGAAAGAACACTGCGCCGAATTACGAGGACATCGCGTCTACTGGCGCAAAGATGCCGACCCTTACCGGATTAAGCTCCTCCTTTCTGCCCGGAATCGTAATAATCGGTAGGGTCTTTGAGAGTTACTGTGATCTCAATCATCCCTTTTTAGGACAAAAATCACAATTTTTTGCAGAAATTATCACATATTTATTTGAGCAATGTCACTTTTTATGATGACTTACACCACAAAACTTCTAAAAGAATCTTTCTAGACTGAAGATATCCTCAGGGAAGTTGAAAGAGTTACAATTTATCTTTCATCATCTCAGTGTCCAAATGCTTTACAACGGAGATTAAACCCATGTTGGGATTTTTATTTTTAATGGCCTACTTCACTAGCTGTGCCTTTTTTGTTGAGTCTTTGTTTCCAGAAAACCCGGAGGTTGCCAGCACTAAAGTTGAGTAGTTTGAAAACCTGGCAGTTAAAAGCATAATGAGTAGAGACGCAAAAGAATTACTCCTTCAAGATTCAACTGCCGTTAAGATTTTATTGCCTTGAAGCAGAAGCGCTCAGGAAAGAGCGAAAACTGTTTGAGAACCTAGAAGGTAAACATTTAGCAAATACACCAAAAGCGATACTCTGCATCCGTGCTTTTGGAGTTTTTTGCAAAAAGACTAAGCGCCAGGAACAATATTTAGAACTCCATCACCATAGCACTGACGGTGGTTACGCGACCCTATCACACCCTATAAATAGAAGCTTTGCGTAAGTCCTAAGGGAAATAGCTAGCAGTTGCCCGTACTTTATCAAATCTTTACACAATAGGGGGTGACACCCCTCACCCCCAACCGCCATAATAAGACTAGTAGATGCACCCTGATGATCGAGAGAGTCACAAATTCGGCTCTCTTATTTTTTTTCAAGGCTTCAAGAACATACTCTATAGCAAGTCTTGCCTTCGGAGTTAGTTTCTTCTCAAATCATGCTTGTGGGCTAGCTCAAGCACTTCTTGTTTTGATTTTGTCTTTTTGATCATGTCTTTTTACCACTATCAATAGAGTGTCTTGTAACGTACCCATGTAAGGCGACTTAAAAATGGCCTCAACGTGTGAAACAGTCTTAATTTTTGCTCAGGGGGAACTTCGGATAGATTATGCCGATAGACAGGGGCTGGCCTCAACGTCAAGAGCGCATATAGGAAGAGAACCTGTAGTAAAAGCGCTAGCTCGTGACGACTGTTTTTCTCATCGCACCCAATATAGCGGCTGTACTCCTCATGCTCCTAGGTGGGGCTGGGATGCTATTTCCCAAAAGTATTGCTTCATTCGTTGGCATTCAACCCATCACTGCATTAGGAATTTCTGAAATTCGTGCAACGCTGGGTAGTTTTTTTCTGGTACTGGGAGCAACCTGTCTTTGGTTGCAATCAACGGATGCATTTACCGTTGTCGGAACCGCCTCGATCTCTGCTGCCTTTGTTCGCTTATTATCCAGCTTTATCGACAAAAGTGCCTCAGTTAAGAACATCGGTGGTGTTATCTCGGAAGCACTACTCGGTGCCCTATTTCTACTCAGTTGGGGATGGAGTTAGCCAATCAAGAAGCTTGTTGGTTGTTGATTGACGATATTGTTGGGTGAGGATTTATTCCGACAACTGAGCAATAACGTCCAAAGGAGGAGAACATGGCGTGGATGGAGTTGAGCATCGATACAACGCACGAGGCCGTTGATTGGGTGAGTACAACGCTTGCTACAACGGATTATGAAGGTGAAATTAATATCACACCATACGTTCAGCCGGACTTAAATCCTCACTGTGAGGATGTTGTACCACCTGAATGGGCGTTCACAATTCGCTGGTATCTGCCCTACGATGTGCGTGTGCGATCGCGTGTGGAAAAAATCGATAATCTGCTAGAACCTTTACACCGTACTGGACTCACTACCGCACTTCAGATGGCTGTAGTAGAGGAAAAACCTGTACTTACACCAGAAGCGAATTCCCTCACTCATCGGATTGGGAAGCGATTCATTATCCTCGCTCCCGACGCGCCCTTTCAATCTGAGACATCAGACGAAGTAACCTTGAGACTTAAGCCTAGCGGTTCTTTTGGTAGTGGTTTACATCCCGCTACTGTTCTGAGCCTGCAACTGATTGAGCGGTACACTGTTCCTACCATGAATGCTCTCGATCTCGGTTCTGGTTCAGGGATTCTTTCTGTAGCAATGGCCAAGCTAGGTGCAAATGTTTTAGCGCTAGACAATGATGCGATCGCTGTGCAAGCAACCCAAGATGCGGTTTGTCGGAATGGCGTAGAAGCACAGGTAACGGTTCGGGAAGGTAGTCTGGGACAAGGAAGCGACTTGGGGCATTGGATGGGCGGGAACACCAGCGACAATGTGCCAACCATCCAGCCTACAGCAAGCTTTGACTTGATTGTTGCCAATATCCTGGCACGGGTACATATTGCTTTGGCTGATGACTTTCGGCAGGCGCTGCGTCGGACTGATGCACAAGGGGGACTGCTGATTACTGGCGGTTTTACTCGCGATTATGAAGATGAGGTTGACTCCGCTTTGAGTAAGGCAGGATTTGAAGCCGTTGATTGTGAACGGAGAAACGAGTGGGTAGCACTTGTTCATCGCCTTAAAGTTTAGTGACGGGCTTTTCGGCCCATTCCACAATCAGCCTGGTTGCAACTTCTCCTTGGTTAAAGGCAATGGAATCCTGGCTCTGTTCGCAACTTTTGATCGAAGGTTATGGTTTCAGTGCAGCCTCTCTGTCGAGCGATCGCTCCAATGAGATAATCTGAGAAATCAGCTCGTCCTTGCTTGGTGCGTTGTAATGCTTGGTAAACCACAGAACGGTTCTCAAATTCAAAGCCCGAACTTTGCACCATCATCTCCAAGGTGGCGATAATTTCATCTTTGCCAAATTGATAAGGTCGTCCTCTCAGAACCCACACTACCTCACATAAAACAACATTGCTAATAAAACAAGGTTGATTTTGTTGAATGATTTGAGAAGCTTGTTTCCATTGGTCAAGATCGTCTCTGGTGAGATAGCGAATTAGGACATTTGTATCAAGTCCAATCACGCGCCCCCTCTGTAATTGCTATCTCCATCTCCTCTATCGTTGCAGTTTTCATACCAGGACGATGCAAAACTCCAGACAATGCTTCAATCGGGACATTCAACGGCACAATTTTGACATTACCGCTTTCATCAATCACAAATTCGATTTTGCTACCCGTTTCTAGTTTCAGGTAATCTCGAATTTCTTTGGGAATGGTGATTTGTCCCTTAGTGGTGACTGTTGCAATGGACATGGTAAGGTTCCTTACAAAGCTTCCTTACTCAATTGTAAGGTTGAAAGGCGGTCTCAAGCTGTACTCTGTTTCTGAGGCATTGGCTGTTAGTCCGCTTACGCTGCGATCTGATGCAGCTCTACTCGCTTGGCGATCGCAGATAGGGTATGACTGTCAGCAAAAAGCAGATGGTAGCTTGACAAAGGAAACGCCATTTACAAGATATGCGATCACACTTAACCAATAGTGGCTATGGTGCTGCAAGATTGACGAGTTTTTTAGCTCTATGAGACCAACCGGAGAACTGTAAATCCGTGTAGGAAAGACGGGCGAGACCGTTTGCCCATTGGACTGGAGCAGGGAGACGACTGGGCTGGTAGGAGAGGGTGGCGGAATGGCAGAGGGCAGTGAGCAGCAAAGCGATCTCAGACGGAGTATGCCCGTTAGGATTGATTGGTGTGCGAAATTTCACTGATGTTGTTAGTACGCCGTGCTGTGGCGAGTTACAGGGATATAGAGCGGTAAAGTCCGATTCCTCAACCAGGATTGTTGTGCCTGGTTCGGGTTCAAAGGGATCGCAGTGGATCAGGGGGGAACCAGATTTTGAGTATTCGATGAGCGTGAAATCATGGTTGGACAACGCTTCACAGTAAGAGTTTAATGACTCGTTGTGTGGTCTATGTCCGTCACGAA
This sequence comes from uncultured bacterium, assembly GCA_966675205.1. Classification (GTDB taxonomy): domain Bacteria; phylum Cyanobacteriota; class Cyanobacteriia; order Cyanobacteriales; family Coleofasciculaceae; genus JBFLZA01. Next base: position 1,815 of record CBKWLJ010000032.1, on the reverse strand, counting down.
TAAGGTAGAGATGACGGCCTGCTCCCAACGATTCAGCTTTGGAGGAGATCCATGATAAACCCTCACGAAGCACCTCTGGAGAAATGGTTTCATCCTCGCCCTTTTTTGCCCGCCAGTAAGCTTGCAAACTGCCCTCCGGACTGGTGAGAGTAATCGCAAGGATTTTTCCCTTGTTGAGTCCGCCTTTGCCGAGGTCAAGCCCGACAAACCAGCTATGGCGGAAGTTCGGGAAGCCGTCGGGTTCTGTGATAAAGATGCTCCCGTTAGCCTTCGCAAGGATGGCGATAGCGAGTCCATGCCTGGAGTAGAGAGGATTGGATGTGGTCGAGCATAGTTGGAAAGCTGCCTTGACTGAATCAAGATGCTTTAACCAATTCATGGCTGCATCAGGGGGACGAACTCCCTTTGTGCCATCTAGGGGTACTAAAACAACAGGTTGTCCTTGTGAAAAGTCGGACAGGAAAGCTTCGATTCCGTCACCGCTCCTAAGGTCTTCGAGGGAAGCATTACAGTGCCAGTCATGGAGAACGCCCACTACCTGTTTTCCAATTTCTAGCGCCTTACTAGAGTTGTGAACACTAGATGAAAGAACTCCAAGCCGCACAGATGCTGACATGGCGGCTTTACTATATCTCACTGCATTCAGTAAATTCTTCGATAATCCTAAATTCTGTACGATTTGAGCTATGGAGTGAGAGCAATTACCAAAGTGGTAGGATACGTTTCTGGCATGATGCACTACCTTGTAGTCGCTGTGGCGATTAAGTTGCGTCCCAACAAGAGAACGGTTCAAAAACTCAATCAGCTTTTCTATACCGCTAATCATCGGTTGATGGCGCAAGATATCAGGATACTTCCCTTTGGAAAAAAGCTCATCAGTGGAAAAGAAAGTTGGAAATTTTGACCCAGGCTCGAAAACTAGACGGGTGAGAGTTATACCAACCAATGTCTCTTCTTTTGTTTGTCTAAAGGCTATCCTCTGAAGTTCATAGCCATTGCGACAGGTATAATCTGAGTCTGGAACCCTAATCTCTGGTTCAGCAGGATTCCAAACTCGTAACGAAGTGTTACGAATGTCGTAGCGGTAGGGACAACCAACTCTTTTAAGACATCGCTCAAGCACTTCTCTCCATCCATCTGGATTCGAGATTCCGGGCAGTCGGTAACATTCCCAAATGGGAGTACGATTACTCATTCCCTTCCTCTGCCTCCATAACGACTCTCGACCAAATCAGAGCAAGATTCATCAGATAAAGAATTGAGCGGTTCCACTCTTCCCATTGATCGAAGTCAGGATGTCCAAAACAATTTCGATGCTCATTCAGGGTGAAGAGGAGCGATATAGGTCTGTCTGCTGGATTTTTCTTATTACGGTAAATTAAATTCTCATCCCTTGCCTTAATAATGAGGGTATGAAATTTTGTGTGAGAATTCTCATCCCCAACAAGCCTACCGAGTTGCTTCTTCAGGAATTCGTGAGTTTTTGTGACAAAGCCTGATGGTTCTCTTAAAGGTTTGTACTTACTCACCCATTCGCAAAACGATCTCTGCTGTTTAGTTGTTTGACAGGCGACTATGATGAGTAACTTTTCAAGTAGCTCAATCTCTCTCTGCTTCGTCAAGTCGAGGTGATCGAGAAGAACCTCAACTGTTTCAGCCTTAACCGTTGGTTGGGTAGAAGGCTCAAACTTGATAAGTACCTTTGTTGCTTCCTCCTGAGTTCCACGCACCTCTTCAAGTATGCGGCTTTGGTTCGCTGCGACATCTTTAAGGGACTCAAGCATCACCCGAATTTCTTCGAGTTCGCTGTGAATC
>CBKWLJ010000031.1:0-33866 GCA_966675205.1 uncultured bacterium | reverse complement strand
AGGAATAAAGGAGTGGTAGATGCACCCTGGTTCAATCCCTGGCTTTCAGCTAGGGATTTTTTGTTTGTAAGGGAGCTTCAATGTGTAGGGTACTCCCTTATCAATTACAAACTAAGATCTAGCCAGCAGTTGAGGTTCTGGACTAGAAGGTAAAACCTTTGAATCTAGGTTAACTTTAATCTCTAATTGCTCTATTTGTTGCTTTAACCATTCAGAAAACAAGTTTGATAAAATTTGATAGCGCAACGTTTCATCTAATTTTGGCTCAATCAGTTCTTCAACCCAAATTAGGTGTGCTCCTGAAGATGTCACTATTGGTTTGAGAATCTCAGGTGGAGTTGCTGCAAAGACAGCAGCAGAAATTTCTGGCTTCAAATTTTTACGGTTTAGCATTCCCCGATATCCCCCACAGCGACGTAACTCTGTATCTTGGATATATCGGTGGGCAACTTCATGAAAGCTCATCTCGCCTTCTGCGATCGCATAAAACAGTTCCATCGCCAAGTCTTCATCATCTAGGATGACTTCATAGATGACAGCTTGAGCGTAATCAAGCTGATGTTCGACAAAGAAAGGCTCGACCTTATCTTGGAACAGATGTTGGGCTAACTTTGAGGAAAGGACACTGATATAAGCAACTTCTTCAAAATCATCCACAGATAGGCAATGTTTTTCCAACCAAGCCAAGGTCTCGTTAGCTCGTCGGAGATTGTTGATGACCCGAAGGTTATCTGCTGCGAGTTGCAGTTCGTCAAGAGCTACTTGAATGCCTAATTCTTCTGTTGTAGATACAATAATCTGGCGAGTAGCAATCCCTTCAGTAATAGAAGGAATTTGGCAATTAACCTTGATTTCTTTAATAATATCTTCGCCAGAAATAGTCATGCTTTTTGTCATAATTTCACTCCCAATCAATCAAAAGCTTTATTTGTTTTTTCTCTATTTTATTATGAATTAAATGCATATATATTGCTTTATATAAACTTTAAAAAAGAACAACTATGATTTTTGGTAGCTATTTATCATTCGCATCGTGACTCAGTAAAGAAGTGCCAATTGATGCGAATTAAAAATTCAGCAACTTAGTGCCGAACTCAAAATAAACCCTAAAGATGCACCGTGAAGGTTAGTAGTAGTTCTACATTTTCAGACCTCCTTTTTGTAGTTTCTTAAATGGATCGAGAATAAAGTCAATGATGCGACGCTGCCGGACAATTACCTCTGCTGTCGCTGTTTGACCTGGAGTTAAGGCTATACGTTTGTTTTGGGCTTGGATATAAGTGCGATCAAGCGCAATTTCCAGTTCAAAGGTTTCTACTGAGCCTTGAGCTGTTTGTGTAATCTTGGAGTCTGGTGAAATCCAGATGAGGCGGCCTTCAATGATGCCATAATCTTGGAAGGGATAAGCATCAAACTTAAGTTTGACCGGCATTCCCACCCGTAGAAATCCACTTTCTGTGCTAGTCATGTGAGCCTTAAGCACAAGAGGAGCGCCTTGAGGTGCAACCTGAGCAATCGTCTGACCGGGTTCTACCACAGCTCCAGGCCGTCCGATTGGTAAGTGAAAAATTGTGCCCTCCACAGGAGAGCGAATCGTTCGTTGATCTAACTGAAAGTTCAATGATTTAATCTCACTTTTACTCTGGGCAATTTCTGATTTGAGTGTTGCGATCTGTACTTGCAAATCTTTAAGCTGTTCTTGACTTTTAAGTACAGCCAGTTTCCCGGACTGAATTAGGCTTTGATGGCTGCTCTGCTGCTCTTTTAAGCGAGAGGAAGCTTGCTCGATCTCTGCCTGACCTTGATGAATCATTTTCTGATAACTTCCCTCCTGCTCTTGCAAGCGGGATTCGGCCTGTTTAATATCAGCCAAGGCTTGCTCTCGCAACCGTTTGCTCTCGTCTGCCACCCGTTCCATTTCAACAATTTGGATTCGTGGAATAGCACCAGTCTGCGAAAATTCGCGGAGACGTTCGGCTTCTGCCTTGTCTTTAGTAAAACGGCTGTCAGCTAAGATATAGGCTGTCTTGCTAGCGCGGAGATTCGCCTTAGCCTGATCGATTTGAGCCAGTTTTTCCTGTTGTAAGGTATAAGCTGTCTTGTTCGCACTCAGGTTAGCCCTTGCCTGATCGATTTGAGCTAGTTTTTCCAATTTTTGAGCTTTGTTTTGTTGTTCTTGAGCGCGAATTGCGATCGCTAACTGGTTTTCGATGAGTTGTAACTGCGCCAACCGATTCAACTGACCTTCCAGTCTTGTTTTAACTTGCTGAAGCTCGTTGCGAACTACATCCGACTCCAGTTCCAATAAAAGCTGTCCTGCCTTTACAGTTTGACCTTCCTTGACACTTACTTTAGTGACAGTTCCGGGAACAGGAGCGTCCAATCGTTGTGTTGCACCTTTCGGTTCTAATCGCCCTCTGGCATTCCCCGTTTCATCAACTTGGGACAGCATTGCCCAAGGTAGAACAATACCAACAAAGATGACTAAAAAATACAGTAATCCTCGCGTCCAAACCCGTGGTAAGGTGTCAATCAGTTCCTGAGTCCAGGGAGACCAATCATCAGGAGATTCAGAGGATTTAGACGGAGTTGACGGTTCAGAGCTTGTGCGATCGAGAAGCTCCTCTGGTAAATCTTGTTTCTGGCGGGAATGACCGTTCTGAGCAAACGGTTCTTGTGTGCTGGGTAAATTTGGCATGGTGTGCTAACTCTCCTTGAGTATTTAGGAGTTAGGAGTCAGGAGTTAGGAGTTAGGAGTCAGGGGTCACAAGGATGAGGATTGGCTAAGTTCTGAATGGGAGGATTCTGACTCTTGAGTTGTGTATTCTCTTGAGTCTGCTTTAACCGACGGATGCGAACTGTTGCTGGTTAAGGTAGAAGTAGTGACCGCGCCGAAGCATGAGTGAATCGTGGGTACCGCTTTCTACTAAGACACCTCTATCTAGGACTAAAATGAGGTCAGCATTGCGGACTGTTGAGAGACGATGAGCAATGATCAAAGTGGTTCGACCTTCAACTATTTTGTTGAGGTTGTTTTGAATAATTCGCTCTGATTCAGCATCGAGGCTGCTCGTCGCTTCATCAAGAATGAGTAATCGAGGATTGCCCAGTAAGGCACGAGCGATCGCAAGTCGCTGTCGTTGTCCTCCGGAGAGCATCCCGCCTCCTTCACCGATTTGGGTTTCGTAACCTGCGGGTAGTTCTTTAATAAATTGATGCGCCCCTGCTTGTTGAGCCGCTTCGATAATTTCATCTAAACTGGCTTCTGGGTGACCAACACTAAGGTTTTGGCGAATAGTACCCCCAAACAGAAAGGTATCCTGATCGACAACTCCAATTTGTTGACGGAGCGACGAGAGCGAAATCGTGGTTATATCGTAACCATCGATCAGAATCTTCCCTTCTGTAGGCGGATAAAGACCCAACATTAGCTTAGAAATTGTCGTTTTCCCAGAGCCACTGCGACCTACAAGTGCCACTGTTTGTCCTGGTTGCACCTCAAAACTGAGGTTTTCTAGAGTGTTGACCTCACTTTCAGGGTGATAGCGGAAGGTAACGCGATCGAAGCGAATGTGTCCGTGAATGGGTGGGAGATTTTGACGAGTCTGGTGTTCTAAGTCTTCCTCTGGCTCAGCTTCAATTACGTCATCAATGCGCTCAACAGCAATAATCACTTCCTGCAACTGATTCCACAAGACAATCAACCGTTGAAATGGGCGAATGACGGTACTGAGCAACATATTAAAAGCAACTAATTGCCCAATCGTGAGTTCGTTTTGAATCACCTGCCATGCCCCAAACCACAGTAACGCTGTGGTGGCTACAGCTTCGATCGTGGAGCTGAAGATCACAAGCATATTATTGATGACCTGCCCCGAAAAGATCACCGTAATCGACTTGTGAAACAGCTCTTCCCAATGCCAACGAACTGTCCGCTCGATCGCCATCGATTTGATCGTGCGAATCCCCGTAAGAGACTCGATCAGGTAGCTACTTTCAACAGCATAGGCACTAAAGATATCGCGGGAGACACGCTGCAAGAAGGGCGTAGCGATCAGTGCCAGGAGTACAAACGGTGGGACGATGACCAACACCAGTAGCGCCATCTTCCAGCTATACCAGAACATCAATCCCACATAGACAAATACTGTCAGTAAATCAAGAGAGATTGATAAAGCTTCACCGGTAAGAAAGCGTTGAATCTTACGATTTTCTTGAACGCGGGAGATAATGTCCCCGACGAAACGGAACTCAAAGAACCTCAGGGGTAGCCGAAAGGTATGTTTGATAAAACCAGCAATCAGTGCCAGGTCTACGCGATTGGCTGTATGGTCTAGGAGATATTGCCGAAGTCCGGTCATCGCGACTCGGAACAAGCTAAAAATGAGCAGACCTAACCCTACAGCCGTCAAAGTCAGCGTACTGCGCTGCACTACGACTCGATCCAATAGTAACTGAGTCAAGAGCGGCGTCACCACTCCGAAAAGTTGGATCAGAACAGACGCAATTAACACTTCTAGCAACACGAGCCAGTGGGGTTTCACTAACTCAAAGAACCGCCAGAAAGGTTCGCTGGATTCATCCGCGTCTTTCAACAAGGCTGTGGGTTGTAATAATAATGTATAGCCATTCCAACCCGCTTTGAATTCTGCATGGTTGAGCGATCGCTGACCGATCGCAGGGTCTCCCACAATAACGCGCTTGCGAGTCACTTCATAAACGATGATGTAGTGCTTCCCCTCCCAGTGGACTATAGCAGGCAGATTTTGTTTAGCCAGTTTATCGAGAGTAGCTTTGACAGGTCGGGTCGAAAACCCAATACTTTCTGCCGCAGCGGCTAGCGCTCGAAGTGAAGTTCCATTGCGGTCAACATTGGCAATATCTCGCAAGCGATTAATACTAAAACGCTTGCCCCAGTAACGACCTACCATTACAAGGCAGGCAGCACCGCAGTCAGAGGCACTTTGCTGCCTGAAGAAGGGATAGCGCCTGGTAAGCCGTTGCCAAAAGTGAGCTACTTTCACACTTGGGTTGGGAAAGTAGGCTTTACTGATCTTTTTCCGCGTTTTTCCCTGAACAGTAGACGCTGAGGATTTGGGATTTTGCCGTCCTCGGACTGCGTCCTGTGGACGGGTTTTGGATTTTGGATTGGCAATTGGTGATGAGGAGATACTCCAGCGTTCCCCATCTGTCCATCTCTCTTTTTCTTCCTCTTCTAGTGGGATAGCGTTCGACTCAATCAGTTGCCGTGCTGTCTGCCAGTGAGAATTGCCCAGACTGTAAAGTTCGGTAGGTTGAGTCACCTGCCAAGCGCGTTCCTCACGGGACTGGGAGGGATGGTAGATGCTTCCAGGGGTGAGTTTTCGTCCATCGGGATGTAGGAGTTCGCCATGGCGGAGTAGCCAAAGCTTCTGCTGTTTCAGGAGAGAAGCCGGAAGTTCTCCCACCTCTAAGTGGTGTTGTTCTAGTAGTGATACTACGTTCATTAACTCCTTAACAGGAGAATCCTGAAAAGTAGTTGTCTGTCGGCATAACAGCAGCAAATCCCTGAGGAGTGCCTGTTGATACAGATGCTCTCGGATGTTGGGATATTTGCGGATGAACTCTTGTACACATTCTCTGGGAACGTAACAGAGCTTCAGACCGACAGAAGCTCTAGCCGCATAAGGCTGAAAGTCTCCTTCAGGAAACAAAGTCAGCTCACCAAATGATTCCGGGGCCTTTAGGGAAGCAATTAAGTTATCATCCCTACCAATCAGTCTGACTTTACCCGCTAGGATGATGTAGATGCCAACAGTTGCGTCTGACGCCTGCCAAAATTGTTTTCCTGTAGATGGTTCTAAAAATTGAATTTGTTGAAAGGCTTTTGAAAATTCTGATTCTGAAAGTGTCTGTCCTAGCGTTTGAGCGAGCTGTTGAGTTATATATTGTTTTGAAAAAACGGATTCCTGTTGAACCATGACTTTCTTAAGTTGCACAGACAGGACTATTGACCGGTTTTGATGGGATTGAATGGTAACCAAAAACCAGTTGATGATGGCAGATCGCGAATAGTAATGCCAGAATCTTGAGTTCTGGGTAAATCAATTGCGACTTTTTCGCGTTTTCGTCGGGTGGAAAGCCCCATCTCCCTTAGTAAACGGCTGATGTGGCGATCGCAAACTTCAATCCCCATTTCTTGGGCTAAATGCTTCCCCAACCAACGTGCTGTCCAGCGCTCAAATGGATAGCCATACTCACGGGGGCTATGGTTCACTAAGTCTTTCAAGCGATCGAGATATTCGTCACTAATTGTCTTCGGCCGACCCATCGGGTTGTCATTCCATTGGTGAGCCTTACCATCTCGTGCCTTAGAAATCCAGTACCGTGCCGTTTCCTGAGAACACCCTAGTGCTTCACAAATTTGGGTCTGAGAGTAACCCTCATCTGCCATCAACATAATATCAATGCGACGACGGTACTCCGGTCGTAAATCTGTTTGCAGGCTTTTGAGTAAAAGCTTTCGTTGGAAAGGCGATAGAATTCGAGCCTGAAGTCCCACAGAAATCCCTCCTTACTTCCAAATTTAACTGTTAATGGTATCGATCCCTAGCTTTAACGCCTCCTTAATTTCTTCAGAACAATATCTCTATCTTCTGATAATTCGTCTCTATCCTAATAGGGAAAATCTTGGAATCAACAGCAAGATTCACGAAAAATTCACCTTTCTATCAGACTGTTATACTCCAGTATTACGAACAATGAATGAATTTTTTTCTGCGCTTTAATTGGCAAGCAAAAAAGACATAAGTAAGAGTTTTATGTCGAAATATAAGGATGTTGATAACTGACTAATCTAACTAAAGTCAGTGTTTAATATCTATCTATGGTGTGATGACTAAGAAATAAAAATCTTTAAGTAAAATTCAACTATACGGTGTTCACAGATTAGAAAATTAGGGCGACAACCAGCCTATAGAGCCAGGTTAAAGCTTCCCAAATCTGACTTAACTTAATATCCGAGCTTGCTTTTAACCACTAAAAACTAGCAATAAATTAATTCTCTATGTAGATAGAAATTAGAAGAATTTACGTTTTTTTAATAAAGACATAACTCCTGTAGTTGGCTCCAGAAAAACAGTTGAAAAGGCTTGATCATCTGGTTTTGAGTTTGTAAGTTTAAAACAGAACAAAGAACAAGGTAGTTCACAGCCAAGTTCTTTCTCAAAACAACAACAACTATTAATTGACTCAGTTTCTTGAATTAAAAAGGAGAAATTTCAAATGGCTGACATCAAACTCAATGACCTGAACCCTGCTGGATTAGATTTGTTTGCAGATAACGAAGGCTACCTGAACGACTTGTCTGAAGACGAACTCAGCATCTGGGGCGGAAGTGGTAAGAGCGGCGGCGGCAACGGCGGCGGTTTCTCCCTCCATTTATCACTGGATGGGAATAGTATCCAAACTGTCCTGACTGCTAGTAATCCCAGTGACGGCTAGCCTACTAGGTAAAGACAAATCCAGGAATTAGACAGTATATAGTCTAGTTCTTAGCAAAAACTCAAAAACCAATTAACTCTCTCAATTTGTTGAATTAAAAAGGAGAAATTTCAAATGGCTGACATCAAACTCAATGACCTGAACCCTGCTGGATTAGATTTGTTTGCAGATAACGAAGGCTACCTGAACGACTTGTCTGAAGACGAACTCAGCATCTGGGGCGGAAGTGGTAAGAGCGGCGGTGGCAACGGCGGCGGCGGTTTCTCCCTCCATTTATCGCTGGATGGGAACAGTATCCAAACTGTACTAACTGCAAGTAATCCCAGTGACGGCTAACTTTACTAGGTAAAGACAAATAAAAGAATTAGGCACTATACAGTCTAGTTCTTCGCAAAGACTCAAAAACAATTAACTCTCTCAATTTCTGGAATTAAAAAGGAGAATTTTGAAATGGCTGACATCAAACTTAATGACCTAAATCCTGCTGGTTTAGATTTGTTCGCAGATAACGAAGGCTACTTGAACGACTTGTCTGAAGATGAACTCAGCATCTGGGGCGGAAGTGGTAAGAGCGGCGGTGGCAACGGCGGCGGCGGTTTCTCCCTCCATTTATCGCTGGATGGGAACAGTATCCAAACTGTACTAACTGCAAGTAATCCCAGTGACGGCTAACTTGACGGGAAGACAGACTATAGAATCTAACCCACCAAGTTAGTCATTTAGAGTAATCAAGAATAGCTAGGGTTTTTGACATAACAGCAAACTCTATGTCTAAACCCTAGTCTTTCTTAGCTCTATACTAGCAGAGCAATCCATCCAAGTTAAGTATTGAGGCAAAAAAATATTTGAGGCGCTCAGCAAGCAGTTGTTAAAAAAGTTCAAAGAGCTTTAGCCATGAGATTTTTATTGAGTTCTCAAAATGTTTTCGAGTATTTGGTTAGCCAGAGTCTTTGTACTCAAGCAGAACAAGATACGAGCCAGATTGAGCCGAAAGCTGCCAAAAACTTTAATTTGTTAGTCAGTTTGCCGGATGGTCGTAAAATTCTCGTTAAGCAAGAGCGTTATAATTCAAAAGGGAAAACGGCTGGAGAATTTTTGAACGAATGGCGAATCCAGGAGTTTTTACAGCAATTTCCAGAACTCAGTCATATCCGACCCTTAATTACAGAAGTACTGCACTTTAATGCAGAACACTCGCTCATCGTTTTCAGTTATCTAAATGATTATCGAGATCTATCCGATTTCTACGCAAAGGAGAGCATCTTTCCGACGGCGATCGCTTCTGCCATAGGAGCCGTTTTAGCAGCATTTCATCGTTCTACTTTTAATCATCAGGAGTACCGGAACTTTTTCTGTGGGAATCAGGAGAAGGTCCCCGTTAATCGGGTTGCCAAAATTGTGCGCGAGTGGGAGCGGGTGAGCCCAGACATTTTTGGTCAAGTTCCCGCAGATGGGATGAAATTCTTGGCTCTCTATCAGCGCTACGAAAGCTTGGGGCAAGCGATCGCAGAGATAGCCAATGCTTTTGAACCCTGCTGTCTCACCCATAATGATTTAAAGCTGAACAACATCTTACTGCACAATGATTGGGAGCAAATTCTCTTAAAAGCAGAGCCTTCAGGAAGCAGTATCGTTCGCCTCATTGACTGGGAACGCGGTTCTTGGGGCGATCCAGCCTTTGATTTAGGGATGCTCATCGGTAGTTATCTACAAGTCTGGCTCAGTAGCTTGGTTGTGAGTAAAACGATCGCGATCGAAGAATCTTTACGCATGGCTATCACCCCACTCGAACAACTCCAGCCTTCTATTGCAGCTCTAGTAACGGCTTATTTCGGTAATTTTCCAGAAGTAATAGAATGTCGCCCTCAGTTCTTCAAGAGAGTCGTGCAGTTTTCTGGGCTGGCATTGATTATTCAAATTCAGGCGATGCTTCAGCACCAAAAATCCTTTGGCAACGCAGGTATCTGTGCGCTTCAGGTTGCCAAGAGCCTACTATGCCGTCCGGAACAATCGATTCCGACTGTGTTTGGAGCGGCAGCATCTGAACTAACTCCCTTGAGCCTTTCTCTAACTTAAGTATTTTTAGTGGAGCTAGATCGTCATGCAATTGCTGGATTCTCTTCAAATTCAACAGTCCCCTGCATCTAGTGAGCGAGTGCTGGACTCTCTTCAAGACATCGCCAATCATGTGCAGATCCAGCCCAACTTCTGCATTAGCCATCCAGATTACAAACCCTTGGAACTGCCAGAGGAGGTAGTCGTTCGCTTCCAGCGCTTGCCTTTGGAGCTTCAGAACAAGTTTATCAGCCTCCGAGTGCGGGGTTATCTCTACGGTCTTTATTACAACGGTTCCCTGCGAAAGACTTTAGCAAAAGAAGCGGATTCACCCAGTCTGGATGTTAACCAAAATCTAGAAAACAACTCTTATCTGGGAGTAGACTTGGCGTTTTATGAACGCTTGCACGAAAGTAACGTTGGAGAAGGCTACTTCGAGCCAGGCTGGCGCGTACTCAGGCAGGAGAGTGATGGCACTCTGGCAGTGACAAAGCGGGATGTGACTTTGTACATTGAGCGCGATCGCCATCTTCTACCGCAGGAAAAATCTGCTGCTGTCGGCGATATAGTTGCCATCAAAAAGCCCCGGAATCTGGTGCAAAATGGTTTTTACATGGCAGTCGGCAATGCCGGTCAGCAAAATCGCAGCAAATCAGGCGGTAAATCTGAAACCGTGCGGATTTACTTTAACTTGAGTCCTGAAGGTGCGATCGCTGTGATGGGCGCTATCACACGGCACCTCAACGACATCGCGATTCCCTTCTCGATTAAAGCTTTATACAATCCTTCCGAGTACGAGCGCTTCGACTCTGCGGTTCTCTACTTTGATAAAAGTAACTATCCAGTAGTCCGGCAAGTCGTTCAAACTATTTATGTACAGGAGCGATGCCTGCGGCGGGCTTCGCCTACGCATTTTCGCAGGGAAGTGCCCCTATTCACCAAATTACTGGCACCGGGACTGGCGCTAGCAGAAGAACCCGACCAAAAATTTGCTACTAAAGAAAGTTTCGGGACAAACCGCTGCCAAATTATTACTAATGGTTTGTTAGACGCTTGGCAAAACGGTGATAATTCCCCAGAAGGTCGCTTGAAATCTATTATGCAAAACTTCTCCCTCCTTGGGATTGATTTAAGGCGTACCTATCTAAATGCAAAATCAGAAGATATCTACACGACCTTAGACCTATGCTAATAACCGATTTAGCACCAGAGCCTGTAGTCACACCAGATAAACTCAACGAACTAAACGCAAAATTTCCAGAATCAGATCTACCGTTTTACCGCAAATTAGGGCGCACCAATCTTACGGTCAGTTGCTTGGGACTGGGAGGCGGAGGTGGTTTCTCCAGTGAGGATACCCTTTACGCTTTCGATCAAGGAATTAACTTCTTCTTTTACTCTAGCGACCTACATCAATATTTTTACAGCAAGATGGCTGGTGCTTTGCGCCAGTTGTGCGGGCGTGGCTCCTCAGTGCGAGATCAAGTTGTTCTCGCCACCGTCACTTACATCAAGAATCCAGATGCAGCACTCTCCGCTCTGTACGATCAGCTATCAGACCTAAAAGTTGACTATATTGATGTATTTTTTTGGGGCTGGATTGGAACAGAAGATGCTCCGCGTTTCAACGACTGCTTGAGCCTTTCTAACGATCTCAGAGGCCCTAATACCGTTTGTCAGCGAACCATAGAAAGATGGTTTGGCGCATCAGAGCGCCTGAAAAAAATGGGCATCGTTCGCTATATCGGTGCCTCGTTTCATGACCACAATTTGGCTCAACAGTGGTTGCATAGTCCGCTGTTGGATGTTGTAATGGTCAGACATAACGTTGCTCACCGTACTGCCCAGAGTAAAGTCTTCCCCTATCTGGATGCCGAAGATCCGCAGCGACCGGGCATTGTTACGTTTAAGTCGGCTGGTATGCAAACTTTGCTTGGGAAAGCTCCTGCAAGTCTGCCAAAAGACTGCTGGCAACCTTCTGTTCCCGATCTCTATCGCTACTCCTTATCGCAGAATTGCGTGGATGTCTGCTTGACGGGTTTTAGAAAGCGCGAAGAGGTTGATGCTGCGATCGCTGGAGTCCAAAAGGGCAAACTAACTCCTGCTGAAATTGACTACCTCAACATTTACGGCGATTTGCATCGCGAGCGCGTGAAAATCTCAGACGTTTCACCTGAACAACTGATTTATCGAGCTTAGGCGACATTAATAATAAACTATTCACCTAGGAGAACAAAGCTATGCCAGAAACTTTGGAGGTCACTGAATTGCAGTCTGTACACGAGTCTGGACTGCCCGAAATTTCGCCTGCAACAGATGCAGATATTCTTGCTTACCTGCGCCGTTCTCAGAAAATTGCTGAAATTGCAGCTTCAGCCGAGCATGAGGCATTGATTTTATCTCTCTGCGAACAGCGCGACATTATGGTTTCTGAGGAGGAATTACAAGCTGCAGGAAATGAATTTCGCCTGAAGCATAAATTGTTAGGAGCTTCTGAAACCTTGGCTTGGCTTCAAGATCAGCGTATAACTGTAGAAGATTGGACTCAAGGGATTAGAGTCGCGCTACTCGAAAAGAACATAAAAGAACATCTTTTTGGAGCATCAGTCGATGGTCATTACCTGAGCAACCGAAAGGATTATAGACGCATCGCGCTCTCTCAGATTTTAGTCCGTGACCTAACCGACGCTCTAAAAATAGTCTCCAGGCTTCAAGAAGACAAAGCGGCTTTCTGTGCTTTAGCAATAGAGTACTCGAAGGGGCAGCAGTCTAAAGAAAAGGGCGGTTTTGCTGGTATTCATTTTCTTTCAAGATTGATGCCAGAGATGGCAAAAGCGATTTACGAAGGGAAGGAGGGCGAAGTAATTGGTCCCCTTCAAACGAGACTGGGTTATCACATTATTAAAATTGAGAAGTGGTTTCCTGTTGAATTGAGTGAAGCGGTTAGAGAAGAAATTTTAGAGTCTCTTTTTCAAGCTTGGTTACGAGAGCAAAGCAATGCTGACTAGCTGCTTGGGAGCAGGGGGTGAAGAAAAGCGAGCAGGGAGTAAGCAAACATCTTACTCCGAATTGCTAACCTCCAGCTCCTTATCCAGTGGAGTGACTTGATGTTAGGATTGAGAATCTCGGCGGGAGCGTGAAGAAGATGAAGGTGTTAGATAAGCGGGATATAAGCCAACAATAATCTAAGCGGTGAGTTATGACTTCCATCTATACTCAAAATCTTCTATAACATCTGGAGAAAAGAGGACAATTTTTTGATAATCTAAGAATTCTCCCTGAGCAAGCCGCACTGATACTTGACCGATACTTTCACTAAAAAGAATCTGTTTAAATAACAGATTGTTGGTAAAAGACATCATATAACGAGCAGTTGCCGACTCTCCTTGTAAACCGAAGTCTACATTGAGCTTGAGGTGATGTATTTCATGAATGCATCGGAAAATCATGTTAACATCTGAGCCTAACAACTCAGAATTATTGAATTGAGTGCTGATCATGACTTTGCCTTGGTTATAATCAGCATGAATATCTTCTAAACACAACTCTGCTCCTCTGTAGTAAGGGTCAAAGTCAACATATTGAAAATCTATTCCTTGCAGTTCTACTTGCGCTAGATCAATAATAAACTGACGGAAATTTTTAATTACACAAGAAGGTACTTCATAGGCTGGAGAAGTAATGTAATGCCGAGCAATGTCCTCAATCTTCATGAGAATCCTCTTCATAGATAGATGCAACTGATGAACAATCCAAGTGACTCAGAATGTTTCTCCTGCCGCTCAGCCAGAGAAGTCACTTGTAATGCCATCTAATTGTCGAGTTTTTGAGCAACTATCGCTTCGAGAGAATTACGTAAAAAATTTGTGAAAATGGAAGACGCTTCACAAGTTATGCAGTGAATTTACGGAGATTGCTTGGCTTGGATAGCACTGGAAAATACGCTCAACAGCGCCGAGCTGGATAAAATCTTAAGCATGAGTTAAGACAATCCAATATCTAAGAACATCATGATCACGAAACCAACCATGACCCCGATAGTTGCTTCTTGCTCCTGATTTTGTCGGTGAGACTCTGGTATAATTTCACCACTGATCACAAATAACATAGCCCCAGCGGCAAAGGCCATTGCCAAGGGCAAAATGGGCTGTGCTATTGCTACAACTGCTGCACCAATCAAACCGCCAATCGGTTCCACTAGACCAGTGAGTAAAGAAATGCCTAGAGCATAGCTAGATGTGTACTTTTGTGAAACTAGCGACACAGCTACCACTAAACCTTCTGGAATGTTTTGTAATCCGATGCCGACAGCGACGGGGAGACTTTCAGTAAAATTACCAGTGCCAAAGTTAACCCCAACGGCTAAGCCTTCCGGAAAATTATGGATGGTAATGGCAATGATAAATAGCCAGATGCGCTTGAGATTTTGAGAGTAGACGCCTTCTGGTCCTTTGAAAAAGTGTTCGTGAGGCAGATATTTGTGAGTCAGTAGCAGAAACAAAGCTCCCAAGAGAACACAGGCTGACATCATTAATGCAGCTTGTATCTGAGATGCTCCTTGCGCGATCGCTGCTTCTGTACCGGGAACAATCAACGAAAATGCCGAAGCCGCCAGCATGACTCCACCACCGAAACCTAACAGAATTGATTGCACTCTCTTCGTCAAGGTGATGGGTAACACAACAGGCAAAGCACCTACAGTGGTGGCAAGTCCAGCAACTAAACTGGCAATGAAACCGGCAACGATAGGGTTCATAGAGTTGAAAGTTGGCAGCTTGAAGGTTCAACAGAAGATTTTAAGCTTGGCAAGTTGAAGTTAAAAGCGCTTGTGGCAGCTTCAACCTTTAACTTTCATAACCTGGGCTACGCCTCGCTGCGCTAACAACTTCCTAACCTTCAATCTTTAACTTATCTTCCTATGTAGCCAATCGATTATGAGCTGATTGACAACAGTCGGTTTCTCATCATGGGGACAGTGCCCTGCGTTGGGAATTCCTACAAACTCGACTTCCTTATCTGTTTGCTGTTGGTAGATGGCAGCACCAGCAACCGGTGTCCAAGGGTCATCTTCTCCCCAAATAACCAGTAGGGGATGCTTCACTTTGGGTAACAATTCAGTTGGAGAGGGGCCAGGAGGAGCCGTAACCACTGAGGCAAACACCCGTTGAGCACCAGGATCACAAGAGGGTGTATAGAGCAGATCTACCAACTCCTCAGTAATGGCTTCATGATCGCGGTAAACCTGCATGAGCGTGCGACGAATGCGAGATTTCTGGCGGATTAAGTTAAACAAGAGTGGGCCCGTAATGCTAGAGCTAACAAACTTTGTAAAAGCTCCCATGACCAACCTTAAAGGAAGATTTAGCTCATCAGGGCGGTGATTGAGTCCACCCGCACAGTTAATTAAGATACTGCCAGCCGCAATTTCTGGATGATGCGTTACGACGATTAAACTGAGCAGAGCACCAATGGAGTTCCCAATAAATATAGTAGGTTCCTGAATATGGGTGTCCCAAAACTCCTTTAACTGCTGCTGCCACAGCTCTATTGTGTAGTCTAGTGCAGGTTTATCAGAACCCCCGAATCCCAGCAAATCGATCGCAAACACCCGGTAACCTGCTTCAGCAAGGACAGGAATATTGTTACGCCAATGCCCAATGGAGGCACCAAAACCATGAATGAGGACTAAGGGTTTACCTGTACCCATGACGGTATATTGAATCTGGTATCCCTGCCAAGTCCAAAAGTGTTTTTCAATAGGGTTTGCTGATATCAGTTGTTGTGTAGTCACGAGAGTTTATGAAGATTCTTTAACTTCCTCTAGGATACCGAAATTGTAAAGATTATTTAATAGGGAGGTGGTGAGGTCAAACCCCTCGGGTAGGCAAAAGGGAACTTCATACCTTAATGTAGGGGCACAGAAATTACGACGCGAGAAATATTACTGAACATCATTTTCTTGTCCTTTCTCTCCATTAATGAATGAAGGGACTTGAGACCTGACTTGATTCCTAGCGCCTCTCCCTCCCCTTGGAAAAACGCGGTTTCGGTCAAGAGAACAGCGATCAGGTACTCATCGCTACACAAACCTGTTGGCAAAGAGACACTAGCACGGTAAACTAAGTTTTTACTCTGGAAAAAGCTTAAACGCTTGAGCTAAGAGAACCGTTGGTTTCATCCTTTTCAAGGCTAAGTGATAGCAAGCGTAGGAGTCCATCCCTCTCCCAGAGGAATATCTTATCTTTGGTATTACATCTCAATCTAGCAGAAGCCAATAAACTGTATTACAATTATCCGCTTTTGTATTACAATGGCGGCAACAGCAGTAATCTTAATTGAGGGGACGAGGGCGATCACCCCACTTCCTGTATTACATCTGACTCAGTAGAATGGGCATCGGTGGTAGCAGGAATGTGATATAGCTCACTGACGCAGGAAAAAAGGAGTACTTCGTTGTGAACTCCCCCTCTCCTCTTTTATGTCTGTAGAGAAGGCTAAAAGCATGAGAAGGCTCAGCAAGTACTGATTTCAGCCTCTGGTTATCCTTTATGCGATCGCTAGAGACTACAGTATGGCTGAAATACGCTTTCAGCCAAATACAGTGCTGAGAATCATAGAAACAGGCTCTCCCCCTATTGCGTGTCGGGAGTACCATGTCCCAGCTATCCCCATCTACAGCACGGCATTGGTTATCAGGAGAATCTACATGGGATTAACAGATCGCAGTCGCTTAGGTTCCATTAAAAGTAAACAAGAGCGTTTACAACGAAAGCTAGACAAACTTAATGACAAGCTTCACTCTACTCCAACTTCAGCATCCGAAACTGTATCTGTATCCGAGCAAGACTTATCTGCCCAAAAAAAGGCTTGGGAAAAATATATGTTTGCTAAAGCTGTTTATGAAGAAACGAGGGAAATGGAGCATTGGCAATATATGCAAAAGTGTATTTCTGAATATGAGAATACTCTTAAGTCAAAGCCAGGTATCAAGGCTTAGTGAAGACGATTACTAGGGGAATTCTTTTTTTATTCAGCTTTATTTAGGTAGCCTGAGTACCAAAGTTTTATCATACAAATCAATGGCTTGACTTGAAATTTTATTGCCTCAAAAACAATATTTTGAGGCAATTTCTTATTTTTTCAATACAAGAAAATTATTCAGGATTGTTTTTTGAAAGCGCAATGATTATTTTTCCTTCATCGATAGCAAGCAAATAGTTGGCTGATGTAATACAGACTAATACCGAGTTGCACTCAAAGATAGTAGTTGAGACTGACGCACAGACGCTCCGGACGCTCCAGAAAATGAATATGCTACGTATGAATGCAACTTGGTATAAACAAGACAAAGTTCCAGACAATTTTTTTCTTTTCTCAACTTCCTCACGAGTAAAATTGCCTTGTTCTAAGAGTCTGACTTGAGAAAACGCTAATTGACTCAAGCCATTACTTTGTTAAGAAATTTATCAAAAATAATTTATAAATCCATTACAAACTAATGAAGCTTCGATAATGGTGTAGGCAGCTCCACCAGCTGTGATCTATACTGAACTCAAGAAGTTCCATCTCCCTCTCTTAGCTCCCCACAAATATTAATAAATGTTATTAAGAGCATTGATTGGGGACTTAACGTAGTATTCAGCTCCTTAGGCAGTTTTCTCTGCGAGATCGCATAATATCCCCATTCTTAGACTCTTTCTTTTTGAAACGCAGACACTCTCCTAAGACTTTTGATCTGAAGAAGTGACTCTAGCCAGAAAGCAATCCTTATAATAGGCTCATCGAATTTCACAAGATTTTCACACTTTCTGTCTACCTATTTTTAATAAGGGAAATTGTATCAGGAGAATCTACATGGGATTAACAGATCGCAGTCGCTTAGGTTGTATCAAACGCAGACAACAGCGTCTTCAACAAGAACTAGAAAAACTGAATCAGCCCTTACAAGTTACTACAAATACAGCTTCTGAAGCTGTATCAGCATCAGAAAAAAACCAAACCAACCCAAAAAAGGCTTGGGAAAAATATATGTTTGCCAAAGCCATTTATGAGGAAACAAGAGATGCTGATCATTGGCGATATATGCAACAGTGCATTTCTGAGTATGAAAAGACATTGAAGTCTAATGTAGACTTCAAAGCGGTATGAAAAATGAGCTAAGTTGAGTTCCTGGTAGATTCAGCTAAAAACTTGTTGTATGACTGCTGCTCAGACACTACAAACAGAACTTGCCGAATAGAGCTATTTCGTTCTATGCAAGTAGCCGTTTTTATAGATACGCTCTTGATCATGAGCTCTCCCCACTTGAATTGAAAATTACAAGTGGGGCTTGTGCTTCGTCATTTGACCCCTTGCAAGGGGAAATTCAGATCGAAAACGGGGATCTGTGCGTTCGTTACCGTTCCCCGTTCCTGTTCCCTATTGCCTTCTCGTTAAAGATGTCACCCTTCAATACCGAATACGCGGGTCAATCAAAGCATTAATAATATCGATCGCAATACTCGCAATTACAACAATCGCACCAAAAAATACCAAAATTCCTTGTACCGTCGGGTAATCTCGTGCCGAAATTGCATCATACAGCCTGTTTCCTAGCCCCGGCCAAGAGAAAGTTACTTCTGTCAGTACCGCCCCACCCAATAGGGAAGCAAGCAACAACCCCAAAACTGTAATTACGGGAATCATCGCATTCTTCAACGCATGGGCAAAAACAATTCGCCCCTCTGGAATTCCCCTTGCTCTTGCCGCTTCCACATAATCTGCTTTGAGGGTTTGCTTCAAATTTACCCGCACAATCCGCTCAAAAATTCCACTCAAAAGAACTCCTAACGTAATGCTAGGCAAAATTAGATAGTACAAGGCGGTGAAAAATTGACCCAAGTTGCCACTCAAGAGACTATCAATGGTGTAAAGACCCGTGAAGCCTGCTGGTGCTGGTGAGGTAATGGGGAAACGGGTACCGATAGGAAACCAACCTAGTTGAACAGCAAAAATTAATTGCAACACCATCCCGACCCAAAATATGGGTAGGGAGTAGGTAATAATACCAAACAAGCGTCCCCCAGCATCCAGAACAGTACCACTGCGTGATGCCGATAGCACACCGACGCCAACACCCACGAGGAAAGCCACACTCAACCCACACACCGCCAATTCCGCCGTTGCTGGGAAATGTTGCTGAATAATCTCCCAAACGTTTTGCCCCTGACTGGTAATAGAGGTGCCTAAGTTCAAATGGAGTAAGTTTCCCAAGTAGCGGATGTACTGCAACCATAAAGGGTCGGCTAACCCTAATCGTTCACGGTATTCTGCTTTGACACTTTCTGGTGCACGAGCACCGAGAACGGCATCGACTGGGTCTCCTGGCGTTGCTCTCAGCAGGAGGAATACCAATGTGACAATCGTCCACAACATCAAGGGAGCTAATAGTAGACGCGTCAAGAGGTAGTATTGTAGGGCTTTGGCACGAGACATGGCGCTTCGCTGAAAGGGTTGTTGAATTATGAATTATGAATGTTGAATTATGAATTGTGCAAAATTCATGGATGAGAAGGAGATTGTAACTCCCACTAACCTCAATGTCACCCAACTCGGGACTTGCCCAACTTTGCAGAGGGACTATAGCCCAGTTTGGGATTGAGACTTTTTCATAATTCATAATTCACAATTCATAATTTTGTTGACTAAGCTCCTTTCGCAATCTCCCACAAGGGAAGCTGCTGAATGGGGTCTAGCTTAACCTGCTCAAGCCCTTTCTTGGCAAAGGCATATTCTTTGGGTTGCCAGATGGGGATTACGGGCACATCTTTTGCGAGTAAATCTTGAATTTCAGCGAAAATCTGCTTGCGTTTTTGGGGGTCTTGTTCAGTGCGTTCTTGAGCGATGAGTTGGTTCATGCGATCGCTATAGTAAAACGAACCCTGGCTCTGACTGGCTCCTTCTTGACAACCTGCCGCTTCTGACCCTTTGGTACAGCTAACCAAGGGCTGAATGAAGTTGTCAGGGTCGGAAAAATCAGGATACCAATCGACTAGAGCACTCTGATAAATTCCTTTACCGATGTTGCCAAACAAAGTCGGTGAATCCACTGGTTGGGGCTGAATTTGGAGAATGCCCTCCAGTTTCTGCGCCGCATATTCTCTTAAAGTACTGGCAACCTGTTGCCGAGTCGCTGAACCGGTGGGATACCAAATTTCTAACTTTAGAGGGTTGGTTGCACTAAATCCAGCTTTAGTCAGGAGTTCTTTTGCTTTAGTAATGTTGCCATCGCCGTAGGCAGTTTCAAAGACGGGTTTAGAGGCATCAAAACTAGTGGGAATGAGGGTATAAGCAGGCTCTGCCTGGGTTCTGAGGACGCGCTGATTGATGAGTTTCCGGTCGATCAAAGATGCGATCGCTTGTCTCACTTCTAGCTGATCCAACGGTTTCTGCTTGGTATTGAGTACCATGTAGCTTACTACATTACTAGGTGCTTCAATTACCTGCCAACCGCCAGACTTCTCTGCATTTTTCAGACTAACAATTTGATCAGGATCGAAGGTTTGATACGCGATATCAACCGCACCAGTACGGAAAGAATTGTACAAATTCGCAGAACTGGTGAGAATTTGATAATCAAGTCCTTTATTAGGCGGTTTTTCTCCCCAATACTGGTCAAATACCTCCAACCGAATCGAGTTTGCATTAAACGCCGCTAGCTTATAGGGGCCCGTCCCAACAAATTTCGTCGGCTGAAATTTTCCGGTGCCAATCTCATACGCTTTGGGAGAGACAGCACACATTCCGGAGAAGGCTAACAGGGAGGGAAATGGGGCAAAGGGTCGTTTCAGTTTAATGGTGAGTTCGTTCTTACCAGACGCCTCCACTGAATCCAAGATATCTGCCAGCAGCGACGACGGCTTGCCCCCATTTTCCTTAAACCGCCTTAGGGAAAAAGCCATCGCCTCGGCATCAAAGGGCGTTCCATCATGAAAGACAACGCCCTCGCGCAAGGGAATCTTGTAGGTTAAACCATCCTGACTCACTTCGGGCAGTTTTGTCGCCAGTTGGGGTTCCAGTTGGTCTGTTCCCAGTTTGTAAGTATAAAGGCGATCGCCTAAGCTGTACAGGACATTAATCGCTGCCAACTCGTAAGCATCTGCGGGGTCAAGTGTCCTTGGCTTTAAGGTTGTCCCCACGATCAACCGACCGCTATCACCAGCACTAGTACCCGGCGCAGCGGCTTGTTCCGTGCCTGAACGACCTCCACAACTAATAATCAGGACACAGCAACAGAGGGATAACGCCAGGTATTTTCCAATTGACCCCCAGCGTTTGCGAGATGAGCGATACCAGTTGAGAACGTGCATGCAAATCCTTGAGATTGGCGATGAGAAAGTAATTTTATCTCAGCTTATACAGTAAAGCTGAAAGCCAATCCTGACCACTGGTCTCGATTTGCTAAATTTCGTAATAAAGAGGAAATGCCTTAGCATCTCGGGGTTTGACGAAAACTTGCTGCTGCGGTTCTAACTTTAACTGATCGAAGCGATCGCGCGTTAGATTGGCGATAATAACTTGACCGTCAGCTAGCGTTAACTCTGCCTGAATTTCCCATCCCAAATGAATCAAGCGCGATACTCTAGCTGGTGCCGTAGCCCCATTAGGCTTGGTTTCTACTACAACATCATGAGGGCGCAAGAAAATTTCTGGATTGGCAGAATCAAAGCCACCATATTGGAAAATCTGGGCGCTGCTGGGTAACACATTCACTGGGCCAATGAAGCTCATCACAAATGGTGTTGCTGGGTGGTCGTAAACTTGTGCGGGTGTTCCTATCTGTTCCACTTTCCCTTTGTTCATGACCACGATTTCATCGGAAACTTCCATCGCTTCTTCTTGGTCGTGGGTCACGAAAACAGTGGTAACATGAACTTCATCATGGAGGCGTCGCAACCAAGCGCGTAAATCTTTCCGAACTTTCGCATCTAAAGCTCCAAACGGTTCATCTAGTAGCAAGACTTGAGGTTGAACAGCTAACGCTCGTGCCAAAGCGACTCGCTGCCGCTGACCGCCAGATAACTGAGAAGGATAGCGATTACCCAAACCCGCCAACTGTACTAACTCCAGCAGTTCTTCCACCCGTGGCTTGATTTTTGCATTGGGAACTTTGCGAATCTCCAAGCCAAAAGCAATATTTTGTCGCACTGTCATGTGTTTGAACAGGGCGTAGTGCTGAAAAACAAACCCAATATTGCGCTCTTGAACTTTAGTATAGGTGGCATCTTTTCCGGTAAGCCAGATTTTGCCCATGTCGGGTGTTTCCAAACCGGCAATCAGCCGTAGTAGTGTAGATTTTCCCGATCCCGATGGGCCGAGGAGAGCGACTAGAGAACCACTCTTGATTTCAAGACTAACTTGGTCAACAGCTTTAAAACTACCAAAATGTTTTGATACGTTCTCAACAATAATACCCACGGCAGTGAAACCCCTTATGAAGCGAGCAGTTTGTTCTGTGTTGGTCGGCGTAACGAGATCAGTGAGCGAATTACAGTAAAAATAAATCTCCGGTTTGTTGATGCGGTTACTGTAGTTTTATATCATACGGAAGTTGCTTATTGTTTATTTTTTCTGTAAAGGAAGCTCAGTCAGACCCTTCGGGCAGGGGAAGGGGTAAAGGTTAAAGGGGAAAGGGTAAAGGACAAATCAATGCTCGAACATACTCTTATTTGTTCTTCCTTCGCCCTTCCCATAGAGAAACGCAGTTTCGTTGGTCAACACCGTTCCAGCCTGTTAACTAACCGCAACTACCGACATCGCATCCTCCACAGTCGGCTAAACCACAATCGAGTCCAGAACAATCTAATCCAGAACAATCCAACCCCTGGAAATCCAACCCAGAGAAGCAATCGGTACAATCAACCGTACAATTTGCACAATTTGCTACCTCTCCAAGAGGGCAGTTGCTGTAACCTGTACACTCGGACGCAGTCTTTCTTTGGGGTTTGTTGCGCCTATTGTCCAGATCTTGATGGAGATTGTTTCCCATGTTGGAGTGATGGCAATGCCTGCTTCTCAGAATGTCATTCGCTTTCCGACAAGCCTGAAAACGTTGTCGAGAGGCTTTCACTGCTGCAATTAACCCTTCTTGGGCAATGAGGCGCTTGATGTACTGAGAGCAGGATTCACCTCTATGCAGCAGGCGATACGCACAAGAAAAGCCTTTGTGGGGAGAAAGGTGCTTTTGATAGCCGCCAATCAAGGTTATAGCGATTTGCCGAGTTGCAGAAGCGGCAGGATGAGTGTGCATTCAGAATTTGAGGGGTTGAGCGAATCTGAGCTTTAGATACAACAGCGTGAACTCAGATTTAGAACAGAGCGTCTCGATCTAGAAAAGTTAACTTTTCTTAAGCAAAGTTGTTAAGCTGTATTTCAAGTTGAGCGAATATCTCAGGATGTTGGTTAGAGGAAAGAGAAGTCCGTGATACCATGCACTCCGTAGCTTTAACTAAAAGATTGGGAGAAAACATGCCAGCCCTCAGAGTTGCTGTTGTTGGGTCAGGGCCAGCAGGCTCTTCTGCCGCTGAGACTTTAGCAAAAGCTGGAATCGAAACCTATTTGTTTGAGCGCAAGCTCGATAATGCTAAACCCTGTGGTGGGGCGATTCCTCTGTGTATGGTAAGTGAGTTTGACCTACCACCAGAAATTATTGACCGACGGGTGAGAAAAATGAAAATGATCTCACCGTCTAATGTCGAAGTTGATATCAACATAGAAAAAGAACACGAATATATTGGGATGTGCCGCCGCGAGGTGCTTGATGGCTTCCTACGCGATCGCGCTGCCAAGTTAGGTGCAAAACTGATCAACGGTACCGTTCACAAACTCGATATTCCGACCAATAATACAGACCCCTATACCATCCACTACGCCGACCATTCAGATGGAAATCTGGAAGGAACAGCCAAAACTCTGAAGGTTGATGTCGTTATTGGTGCAGATGGCGCTAACTCCCGCATCGCTAAGGCAATTGATGCTGGGGATTATAATTATGCGATCGCATTTCAAGAACGCATCCGTTTGCCACAAGACAAAATGGCTTACTACGAAGACCTCGCAGAAATGTATGTTGGGAACGACGTTTCCACCGACTTCTACGCTTGGGTCTTCCCTAAATACGACCATGTCGCCGTTGGCACCGGCACGATGAAGGTCAACAAAGCCGACATCAAAAAATTGCAAGCAGGTATCCGTGCTCGTGCTGCAAAACGCTTGGCAGGGGGAGAAATCATCAAAGTCGAAGCTCACCCCATTCCAGAGCATCCTAGACCTCGCCGTGTTGTCGGTCGGGTTGCCTTAGTGGGAGACGCGGCGGGTACGGTAACAAAATCCTCTGGTGAAGGCATTTACTTTGCCGCCAAATCCGCACGGATGTGTGCAGAAACAATTGTCGAAACCTCCAACGGCGGTACTCGCATCCCTACCGAAGACGACCTCAAGCTTTACTTGAAGCGTTGGGATAAGAAGTACGGCATAACCTACAAAGTCCTAGATATCCTGCAAAGAGTCTTCTATCGTTCCGATGCTACCCGTGAAGCCTTTGTGGAGATGTGCGCTGACAAGGATGTCCAAAAACTAACCTTTGACAGCTATCTCTACAAAACTGTTGTACCAGCAAATCCTCTGGTGCAGATGAAGATTACTGCCAAGACCATTGGTAGTTTACTTCGAGGCAATGCCCTAGCTCCCTAACAACGCTCAGTAATCAATCATCCTCATTATTTTTCAATTTTTCAGGGGTGAGGCATTCGTACAAAAACATCCAATTTCATTGCCAATGTTTAGAATGAATGCTTTACCTCTGTTTGAGAAATTTTGTTTTTAAGTTATTTGAAAAAACTTTAGCCAAAACAGAACTTAACTAAAAAACTGTTTAGCTATACTCTAAAAAGCTAAAATTTTGTTGTTAATAAAATAAGTTGTTAGAGAATTAAAAAGTTTTGATTCTCCGGAAACTTAGTTCAGAACTAATCTCCTTAGCTAAAGGGAAAATTACCACCGCTTTCGGACAAAATAAGTTGTGAGACTCCTTGTTGAACCAACTCTTCTATTTCAATCTTTTCTAGAGTCGAACAATATAAAGATTCAGTGGGATAAATCGATATTATTTTGTCTGAATTGAGTGCTGCATAGCGATTAGGCAGCTTGCTCAAGATGTAATCTAATAACTTTTGACGTAACTTAGGATGACTGAGAATTTCTTGATAAGCATCGTCAGGATAAATAGTCCCTAAAAAATTATCAAGTTCTCCATTAACTTTTAATGATGTCAAATTGACAATTAACGTACCCATTGTGTTCTCCTTGGCAAGATTTCTGCTGTTTTGATTCAAATGCCAATGCTACCTTGATGCTGCTTTTATCGTTGCAGCTCAAATGGGGTAAAAGAGGTTATAGGACAGAAATTAAGAAGTTTGGTGTCACTAATCATTAGATTAAGTTGAACCCGCAGGTTAAAGAGCGTTAATCGTAACCCGTGGAAAAGACTGTAAAAATTTGTCTTTTAGCTCATCTTCTACCTGTATTAGTTTCCCCAGTTCACACGCCTTAATCCGGAGAGTAACTTCTTTCTCTCCCTTTTTTTCTAAATCCATGAGGTAGTTGGCTTTTGCAATTTGGGCTTCCTTCGCACTGGCAAACGGCCCAAAATAGTCCATAAATGGAGGCACCCCTTTCTCAAGTTCTACCCACCAACCTAACTCCCATTTGTCTTCTTGAGTAACGCTTTCCAAAGACATAGCCAGGTTCTGTGATTGCTGAAACAAGATTTACAGATTGTGATAGGTAATACAATCAGTGGCATTCTCACGCAGATAGGTAGAGTAGCCACTCTTGTGTAGAATAGCGATCGCACTAGATGCACCTTTCTTTCCTAGCGATCGCTCACCCTTGATCGGTTACGAGGTCACCTTAAGTTTTCTAGTGAGGATTTCGGTTACGAGTTTACAACCTATAGGTAAAAAAAATGAGTAAGAAATCGGAAAAAAATCGAGAAGAAAGGGCAAGATCTAGCACTTGATAGCGTTCTGACTTTTTACCTGTCTTGAAAATAGAAGTCAGGAGTCAGGAGGCAGGAGTCAGGAGAGAGTAATTTTCATCCTTTGATTGTGCGTACCACGCATGGAGTCTGTCTTGAAAATAGAAGTCAGGAGTCAGGAGGCAGAATTTAGGAGAGATTGATTTTCATCCTTGATTGTGAACGCCAGTTCATGGGGGTCTCTTGCAAAAGTATGTTTTTGATAGCGAGTTTACGAGCGTCTGCTGTTTGCGTCAATTCTTGTCTCCTGTTCCCAGTTAAAAAGTTCCCGACTTGGAGCAAGAAGTCTAATGAAAAGTGAGGATAGCGTTGACAGCAGCTTGGCAAAATAAAAGAACATCTAAAAGCGCTCACATTACCACTGTAATGCCGAGCGCTAAGGAGAAGACAATTGTAACATTGCCCCAGCACTGCGTTACAGTGTGAGGCTTCCTACGTTTTAGCTCGATTCAGTTTTATCAGCTTGTTGCTGAGTCCGCCTCTGCCGTTGTCTGTTCAGGTAGAGTGGGTAGCTCCAAGCAATAACCTGCGCCATACACTGTTTTAATATAGCGAGGATGACGTGGGTCAGGTTCGAGTTTTGTTCTCAGATGGCGGATATGTACTCGGATGGTTTCGATGTCATCATCTGGATCGTAGCCCCAGACTTCCTTGAGGATGTCGCTGGGAGAAACGGTTTGACCATGTCGTTGGAGTAAACAGTGTAAAAGTTCAAACTCCAGGTGTGTTAATTTAACCGTCTGATCGAACCAAATCGCTTCAAACCTTTCAGGTACAAGGGTTAAAGGCCCATAGTTAAGGATTTCGGTAATCTTTCCGCCTGGAGGAATGGAGCCTGAACGCCGCAGCAAGGCTCGCACCCGCGCCAGCATTTCTTCGAGTTCAAAGGGTTTAGTTAGGTAATCGTCGGCACCGGCATTAAAGCCATCTACCTTATCTTGAGTTTGACCAAGGGCGGTCAGCATTAATACCGGGATATCGGCCGTGCGCTCGTCTCGACGCAGTCGTTGGCAAACAGTGAAGCCATCAACTTTGGGAAGCATCAAGTCGAGCATGATCAAGTCTGGCTGTATTTGTAGAGCCAGGGCCTGACCTTTGATGCCGTCGGAGGCTTGGTTAACTTCGTAACCAGCCATCTCCAGATTAATGCAGACCAATTCAGAAATTGCAGGGTCGTCGTCGATGACGAGTATCCGGGGCATCACTAAGGAGTTGTAATGAAGTGTATCTGTTACAGTTCGATAAGAACTGTTATGGGAAATGAAAATTCCCTACTGATTATATGCGTAGATTCTAAATTATTTTTGAAAAAGATGGGGTAAAGACTGAGGTTCTTGCGATATTCATTAACATTTTTTGCGCTTTAGGGCTTTGATCGGTCGTTTTATGAGGTTAACTGCGCTGAAAGTCGCAGATAACAGAGAACTTTCAGAATATATGTAAAGATTTATAAAGAATAGCCCCTTGTAATGCAGCAGACGTTAGTCAGGCAAGGGTGGCTCATCTTGATGGTCACGGCTGACTTGGATACGGTCAAGAAACTGCCAGTGATTACATCAAGCGCCTCTCTAGGCGATCGCATTTTGTGTCCTCTTGTCATCTACCCCAAAATATGCATAGTTTTCCTTACACTCCGCCCTGGTGGCTCAAAAACGGCTTATTAATGACGCTCTACGTAGCATTGAAAGCCGCACAGAACTGGGAAGAGACGATTTCTGAACAAGAGCCAGTTTACCAAGAACAAATTTTTATAGGTGCCTCTGGAGTGCCGATTTTTGGACGGGTAGCTATTCCCGATAACCCCCGCAGCACCATTATTGGCACCTATGGAATTACAGGGGATCTGGATAACCAATGGTTTTTAAAGCTGCTAGGGCGCAAAGCATTTGCTCAAGGTTATGCCGTGGTTCTCTTCGACTGGCGTGCTCATGGCAAAACCGCTGAGTTATCTCCGACTTTAACGTCTGATGGATTGTATGAGGGAGAAGATTTTGTCCGCATAGCCGCTCAAGCTAAAGCAATGGGTTGTCCAGCCCCCTTTTGGTTTACCGGGTACTCTTTGGGAGGACAACTGGCGCTATGGGCAGTGAAAGCTGCACAGACAATCGAGAGTTGGGGACAAGATTTAACACTACTGGAGTCAGAAATTGGTGGAGCGGCAGTGATTTGCCCTAGCTTGGATTCCAACCGCTCTCTAACCTACTTGGTTAAGCATCCCTTGGGAAGATATCTAGAAAAAGCGATCGCTAAAACCTTAAAACAACTGGCTTGGCAACTACATCAAGCTCACCCTGAAGCAATAGACTCAGCAGCTATTGAGCGAGCCAACAGTATTTGGGGCTTTGACCATGAACTGGTGATTTCACGATTAGGCTTTTCATCGGTGGAAGAGTATTACGACGCTAGCAGCGCTCTTCATCTGTTGCCTCATCTGAAAAAACCAACTCTCATCCTTTATGCTGCCGACGATCCGCTGTTTGACCCTACCATTGTGCGGGACTTACAAGCTGCCAGTGCTAGTAATCCGATGATTGACTTGGTTCTTACCGCCCAAGGGGGTCATGTGGGATATCTCAGCAGTAAAGCTTGTCAGCGCCAAGCCAAAGATTTAGATTGCTGGTGGGCATGGAATCGAGTGTTAGAGTGGTGCGATCGACAAATGCTGAATTCGCTAGACTAACACCAAGTTGCACTCAACTCACTGGTTATTTTTGATCATCCCATCAAAGTAAAAAAACCTAAAAAGGCTAAAGCTGGAGCCTACAAAAAATTACGTGAGTTATCCGTTCAAAGCTTTGCTTGTATAGTGGGTTGAATGCCTGTTAATTTACTTAAGGCGATAACCCAAACCATGAACAGTTTCTATAAAATCTTTAGGAGCGCCTGCTGCTAATAGTTTTTTCCGCAAGCTCTTAATATGAGTTTTAATTGTATCTTCTGCTGGAGGCTCCTCATAAGACCAAATACGCTCGATAATGGCACTGCGACTCAGGACTCGCCGTCCATTGCGGAGGAACAATTCTAAAAGATTATACTCTTTAGGGGTTAACTGGAGAACTTGCTCCTTGTAGCTGACTTCATAGGTTGCTGGATCAAGATGCAATTCACCCCATTCTAGTTTTGGTGGCGATACAGCCCCTTGCCGTCGCATCAAAGCTCGAATACGAGCTAGCAACTCTTCTAAGTCTAGAGGTTTGACCATATAGTCATCAGCCCCAGCATCTAAGCCAGTAATTTTGTCGCTACTCATGTCGCGGGCCGTTACCATGAGGACGGGTACGGCAATTCGGTTAGAACGCAGCCGCTTGCATAAATGAATGCCATCTAGCTTAGGCAGCATTACATCTAGCAATACTAAGTCATATTCAAAAATATTGATTTGCTCCCAAGCGGTTTCTCCATCTGTAACAACATCTACAGTATGCAGGTGATCAGTGAGAAATTCTGCTACAGCTTCCGCTAGAAACTCATCATCTTCTACTAAAAGAATTTTCATTGCTGGAAGAGTCTGAAAGATTGCGCCATGCGTAGCATTAATTAAAGATTCATAAGTCTATCTTAGGGAAGAATTTATTGATTCAGATTCTTTTATCTTACTCCTCCTCAAAGAATATTGGTAAGACTATGCACCTGAAACGAAATGTAATACCGAGTTGCGTTCAAACATAGTAGTTGAGACAGATGTTCCGGACGCTACAGAAAATGAATGTGCTACGTATGAATGCAACTGCGTATCAATAGTTTTTTGGTTGATGCCCAGCCAAAAATAGATTGGTGTTGGCAGTAATGCAATGATAGAGAGTTGAGGTCAAAATCCAGTGAAACCTGATTCCGGAGAAGAAGCCTTAAACTATCTCCTCCAGCAGGAATTTGCTGTGATTGTGATCAACTCATACCGGAAAGCAATGAATTTGAGCCAGCGAGAATAATTCGAGGATGTTTAGCTTATAGCATCAGTCGGTGACTTTGATCACAGTGAGTGAGCAGGGCGACATTGATGTATCAAGAGGGTATTCCCTGGAGGCAGCCAACTAATACAAAGTTGCGTTCATACGTAGCATATGCATGTTCTCCGCGTCCCCGCGTCCCCGCGTCTCCGCGTCAGTCTGGACTACTATGTTTGAATGCAACTCGGTATAAGGTAACTGCATAAGTAACTGGATTAATTAGCCTCTTGTTTGGTGTCTTCCTTCTTGTCTTCTTTTTCTAATTCTGATTGCTTTTGTTCGGAATCTAACTGACTCTGTATCTTGTTGCGGGCATCTTTCGCCGTCTGATAATCTGGCTTGTATTGAAGCGCTTTGTCATAAGATGCGATCGCATCTTGGTATCGCTTTATGTTAACTAAGGCATTGCCGCGACTGTACCAAGATTCATAGTGATTGGGCTTAATTTCTACAACTCGGTTGTAAGATGCGATCGCATCCTGGTAACGTTTCAACTTAAAGAAGACATTACCCAAGTTATACCAAGCTGGATCAAAATTCCGTTTGAGTCGAATTGCCTTGTTGTAAGACGTAATCGCTTCTTCATAGCGCTGCAATTGATGCAGTGCCCAACCGCGATTGTACCAAGCTTGGGCATCACTAGAGTTCAATTTGACTGCTTGGTCAAAGGAGGCAAAGGCTTTGTCATAGTCCCGCACATTCATCAAGGCACTACCCTTGCTATACCAAGCTTGAGAGAAGTCGGGTTGAAATTGAATGGCTTTGTCATAAGACTCCACCGCCTCTTTATACTTTTCTTGGTTGATGAGAGCATTCCCTCGCTGATACCAAGCTTCAGGGGAATCTGGTTTATGGGCAACCGCTTTGTCATACGACTTCACAGCGTCTTGATACTGGCGCAAGTTGTGTAATGCCCATCCCCGCCTATACCAAGCTGGAGAATAGTCAGATTGGAGTTCTATCGCTTTATCGAAAGATGCGATCGCTGCCGAATATTGTTCTAATTGAATCTGTACATTGCCTCGATTATGCCAAGCCTCTAAACTATCTGGCTTAATTTTAATGGCGGCATCAAAGGCATTCACCGCTTCTTTGTACTGTCGCAAGCTATCTAGAACATTACCCCGGCCAATCCAAGCTTCCCAATAATTTGGCTGAATTTGAATGGCTTTATCGTAAGCGTTGCGAGCATCTTCGTAGCGTTTCAATCCTAAGAGGGTATCGCCTTTGCCCTTCCAAGCTGCTGCATATTCGGGTTTGATTTCCACCGCTCGATTATAAGCCGTGAGTGCATCTTCATAGCGCTTTAATTCTAAAAGCGTCTCACCTCGGTTATATAAGTCTATGGCATTGTTAGATCTGACGAAGCTAACGATCAAAAGTGTTGCCATAAGCCCCAAACCCAGAAAAGCCACTGATATTAAAATTTTGAGTACTAAGGGTTTGGTGAGTTTTGGTCTAGCAATCAACGGCTTGGGTGATGAGGCAGCCGGTAAAGAAATAGTAGCTTTAGAAACTCTGGTTAAGTCATTGAGTGCTTGTAAAGCTAAAGAAGCTGACTGGTAACGCTGTCTGAAGTCGTAGCGCACCATTTTATCTAATACTTCTGCGAATTCAGGACTAACCGATACCTTCTCCTGCCAGCTAATTTCATCAGTATCAGGATTGATAGGAAGTTGATGAGGCATCAAACCGGTCAGGGCTTGAATTCCCACCATACCGACAGCATAAATATCACTACTTAATTTAGGATGACCGTTAGCTTGTTCGCTGGGATGATAACCAGGAGTACCAATAGCAACGGTAAACTTGCTCTGTCCCCCTTGAATAACTTGAGTGCTAACTTGTTTAACAGCCCCAAAATCGATCAAAATCAACTTACCATCTTGCCTGCGCCGGATAATATTTCGCGGATTGATATCCCGATGAATAACGTGCTGCTGGTGAACAAAATCTAAAATTTGCAGAATGTCTTTCAAAAGGGAGATAACCTGATCTTCACTTAACTGTTTTCCCGGTATCAGTTCTTTACTCAGGTCATCTCCTTCAATGAGTTCCTGCACCAAATAAAATTCTTGATTGTCCTCAAAGTAAGCAAAAAGCTGGGGAATTTGGTCATGAGTGCCCAACTTGTACAAAACTTTGGCTTCGGTATCAAATAGACGCCTTGCTATCTCTAGAGTCAAGGGATCAGCCGCTTGAGGCTTGAGTTGCTTGACGACACACTGATGGCTGTCAGGGAGGTGCTGGTCTTGGGCGATGAATGTGGCACCAAACCCACCTTGTCCCAATTGGGAGATGATTTTGTAGCGGCCACCGATTGTTTGTCCTAGACACAAGTTCATGAGATTGACTCAAGGAATGCAGGCATCGCAGTGATGATTACTTGATTTTTGCACACAAATCTAGAAACCATCGGAGAGTAGTAGCCTTTTAGAGGATGTCAACTATGGATTTCATTAACTCAAATTTTCTTCCTTCATAGGTTTCAACGCTGTTACCAACATTCGCATGAGTGGCTCCAAGTCTTCGGGAACCCGATAAGTGTTAATCCCTTGTTCAAACTGCTTTGCCGTGCGATTGAGAGTGCCAAATTGCCAAATTGTCCCTGTAGAAACTGCCCCTACTAAAATCGGTTGCTCTATAACCGTTGGTGCTGCCTCCCACTGGTCAAGGGCTACTAATTGAGCCACCAATTGTGTGAAACCCCTCGTCAAGTCTTCGTACTTTGCCTCAATCACTAGCAGTTGGTGAATTGAATTCACACGCAGTAAGTAATCTAGACTGCCCTGAAGCCAATTAGAAATCTTCAGCCCATACTCAATCCGCAGTTCCGCTTGGGTGTAGTGAATCAACTCTGTTACAACTCGTGAGATCAAGATTTCTCGTCTTGCGAGTTCACTTGTCAAGGGTACAAAGGGCAACACCTCTTCAATACGCTCTCGCAATTCTTGCAGGCGATCGAGTTCACCGACAAATTGAGGAAGATAAAGCGTTTTTCTAGTGAGCTTATAGCCGAATTCTTGAGCTAATTCACTGGCTTCAAAGCCAAGCTCAAAGTATCGGCTGAAGGTATAGCTTTGATTGGGGTCAAGGAGTGGCATAGCTGCGATCGGCACGAGATATTGCGTTTCTCAGTTTTGTAGACTCCGTTAGGGACACGATATATCGT
Organism: uncultured bacterium; assembly: GCA_966675205.1. Taxonomy (GTDB): domain Bacteria; phylum Cyanobacteriota; class Cyanobacteriia; order Cyanobacteriales; family Coleofasciculaceae; genus JBFLZA01. The sequence continues at coordinate 1,135 of CBKWLJ010000031.1, read as the reverse complement.
GTCCCTACCTATGTTAAGTGTCCACTCAACAAAAAAATACTCCCTACATGAGGGAGTATTTGCATTCATTAACTAATCATCACTTCTAGGAAAAGGTTGAATATACTCTTTTCCTGGCTTGTGACAGGATATTAGGAGTGGGCATATGCCAACCCAACTTCTGCTGCTGCACGATGCAACATCGCTTGCTGGCGATTTTTGAGCGATCGCTGCTGATTTAACATCAGTGAACGGGCTTTATCTTGAGTAGACAAAACAGGTGTTTTCGTTGGTTCCGTGCTTTGAGCGATTGTGGCTCCACCCGTCTGGTAGTAAACGCCACGATATTTGAGATTAACTCTGGGTTGCAGCACTGGGGGCTTTTTCATATTGCGGAATCTCCAATCGAGACCCCGATACTTGCCACCCACTTCACCTAAAGTTGTTTCAACTTCTGGAGGATTGTAATCGTAGGTAATACCGCGATATGTAAGTTTCATGGTTTTCGCCTCGTAGTTTAACTGTAGTGAGATGAGGCGCGTTCCTTCGGGTTTTTTCCCTACTTCCGTCTCTCGAATTACCTCTAGTTACATTTTTACTGAGCTATGAGAGATGAACGTTTTTGATTTCTGTATCTATTTTTACCATTTTTCGATAAATTGTCAAGTTTGCAACAAAACTTTACAATAATTCCCGAGCAGAAAGTTAACTCGTCTAGAAAATGTCTCCAGCGTGTGACAGCTTGTAACATAAGCAGTTCATCCCTCAAAATTGCTTTTATAATCACTATTCCGTGACATCAAGCGTTAAATTTGTTGTTATGAGTGAGAAAAATGAAAGCTATAAAATCATTGCTGATAATCGGCAAGCTCGTTTCCGCTATGAAATTTTAGAAACTTACGAGGCGGGAATTGAGTTAAAGGGAACAGAAGTAAAGTCCATTCGAGAGGGCAAAGTCAACTTGCAAGACGGCTATGCTCTCATTCGCAATGGAGAAGCTTGGCTGCTGAATGTGCATATCTCCCCGTATCAAAGCAGCAGCGATTATTTCAATCATGACCCACGTCGCACCCGCCGACTGCTCCTGCACAAACAGGAAATCCGCAAGCTAATCGGCAAGGTGGAACAGCAGGGTTTGACGCTGGTGCCGTTGAAG
>CBKWLJ010000030.1:0-33964 GCA_966675205.1 uncultured bacterium | reverse complement strand
CAAGATTGTGCCTGTAACATCGCCTCCCTTACCCAAGAGAGCACCAATAATATTGCCAGCAAAGGGACGGCTAGTCCCCCTACTTTCTCTAGCACCTGGGTTAATAACCGTCTCAATTTCCGCCTCGCTTGTTAGAGAGACAGAATCTGTAGCGTCAATAAAAATACTTCCGGCTGTCCCAAATCCAGAAAGATTGGTATCTATCCTGCCAAAGTTACTTAGGGACAAAGCACGAGTACTGATGTCGATGGTACCAGCATTGCCCGTCGCTCCAGAGCCAACTCTGCTAAGAATCGCACTGGCAAATTCTTCACCATCCACGATTCCCACTCCATCAATCGTGATGGTATCGCGGACATCAATAACTATATTCCCAGCGTTTCCCTGAGCTGCTGGCTGACCATTTTCATTGCCACGAACTAGGGTTTGTATCTGAGAGCCGCTCTGTAGGGAAAGTGAGCCAGCCGTAATACCAACTAATCCCCCGTTGCTATTTGTCGCTCCATTTTCTACATTGCTTTGGATTGTACTGTTATCGACAAGAGAAACGGAGCCATCAACATCTAGAACAATAGCTCCAGCCTTGCCACTGCCAAAACTGCTGCTAGCCAGTCCAGATCTATTGGATAAGGAAAGTGACCCAGCTTCAATTAATATGCCACCAGGAGTTCCTTGACCTCCCTCTAAGATTTGGCTAAAGATGTTGCTCTGATCAAGAGAGACATTATTCCCTCGCAAAATTACGACTCCAGCTTCCTCACCGCCACCGCTAGTGATGCTGGCAGTAATCGCAGCTTGATTGGTCAGTGAAATATCAGCTCGTGCCAAACCTTCAGGAAAACGCAAGCCTAAAATATTATCCCTAAGAACCCTTACTTCTACTGCTCCTGGCTCTGCTAACCCTCCCAATTCAATTCGACCACCCCGTGCTTGCATAATTCCGCCATCGATTTTTACATCGCCGCCCACTAATAACAAGCTACGACCATCGGGGACTCGCAGACCCTCTACAATGTTTGGATCGGTTGGAGCTGTTGCTCTAGATTGATTGACGATCGCACCTGCTGGAGTCTGATTGAAGAAGAGTGCGGAAGGATTCACCGCTAACAAGCCATCACCCGGAGTAACGGTTGAAGTCGTAGAAAACTCTCCACCGTCTCCAAATCGAACAGCGCTTGCTGTTGTTCCTACAAATGAGCCACCAATATCTAACCGGGCATTCGGCCCAAAGATAATCCCACTAGGGTTTATCAAGAAGAGATTGGCATTACCCACGGCTCGAATTGTTCCTTGAATATCCGATGGAGAGCCGCCAGTGACTCGCCCAAAGATATTAGTGAAGCCAGCGACATCTGTGAAATTAGCACTCCCTCCAGGCGGTACGCTAAAACTGCCGAAACTGTGGAACACATTAATGCCAATCGGGCTGCCACCTGTGATGTCATAGGTAGTACCGTTTTGTATAACATTCGTTCCCAATGCAGTACCAGGGTTGGGATCGGGTGTTACCTGCGCCCATGCGCGATTCCCGAAACCATCATGAAGCGCAACCATCCCGCAGGGAATCACCATGCTTAGTGCCCAAGCCGCTATCCTAAATCGCCTATCCGAAACGCGATCGCTACTGACCATACTGCTGGCTTTCACCTCAATGCACCTATGCCTGGTAATTGTAAACCTAATTTCCCAAAAAAAATTGCTTACTTTAACAAATTTACTACCTCAGATAGAAGCAATATATCAAAAGTTACATTATATGGAATAACGCCCTTTTCTGAGCCAGTTGCGAGTTCCAATATGAGATAGCAAACAGTAGCAGTAAGACTCTTCAGCATTAACCTATCCCTATTGAATCCCCAACGCCTGCTTCCTTTTAAGTCTGTTGATCATTAACCTAAATCTTTCTTAGGAAAGATGCATAATTCTAGAATTTTATTATTTCCTACTTTATAGATACTTCCATAAACGACAAATGTTGCAAGGGTTTACAAAATCATTCCAGAGGTCAAAAATAAAAATACTCTAAATTAAAGCCCATTAATCGCTTAGCGAGGACATACTTTGACTGAGGGATGGAAGTTGGGAGAGCTGCAAGTATAATTTTGAGGAATTCTATAAAAAGGTACTAATTGAATGCTTCCATGTCCGCTCCGCTTCAATCGGATATTCCTGTTTTTTTATGTCTGGAGTAAGAGGTGTGAGCCTCACGGGGTTAGTTTTTCTCACTTCTTGACCAATGACTAATCCTATCCTTTTTTACGCTTCAAGGCTGCGTTCAGAGGATTCACTCAAATCACCTCTTCTGAGAAAGCTTGTTAGTTATTATGCGGGAAAATTAAATTATGCAGTCAGTTTTTCAATCCACCCTGAACCGTACCCGCAAATCCCTGAATATTCTAATTGTAGAAGATGATTTTGAAGAAGCAGAATTGATTGAAGATTTATTATTAGAGAACCGTGGATCGCAGTCAATAAGATGTAAACACGCTGAGCGCCTTGATAAAGCGTTAGAGCTGTTAAATCAAGAAAACTTCGATGTTCTTTTATTAGACCTTTCCCTTCCCGATAGTCAAGGATTTGATACCGTCGCTAGAGTTAAAGAGTATGGCTTAAACATTCCTATCGTGGTATTGACAGGAAGAAATGATGAAGATTTAGCTCTACAAATTATTCAAGCTGGCGTCCAAGATTATCTGGTTAAAGGAAAACTGGATAGCCAACTTTTGATTCGCTCCCTACGTTATGCAATTGAACGACAGCAAACGCAAGTCGCGCTACGACTCAGTGAAGAAAAATATCGCTCAGTAGTAAATAACGTTAAGGAGGTGATTTTTCAAACTGATCAGAGCAGAAACTGGACATTTTTAAATCCCGCTTGGACAGAGATTACTGGATTTTCAATTGCTGAGAGTCTAGGTAATCCTTTCATAAATTATATTTATCCGGACGATCGCCAGCATCATCTACAGCAATCTTCTTCTCTCATTGACGGTAATGAAAATGCCTGTCGTTATGCAGTTCGTTGCTTAACCCAATCGGGTAGGATTTGCTGGTTTAAAGTACATGAACGTTTAAATATAGCTTCTGATGGGACAATTTCTGGCACCACAGGAACGCTCAATGATATTACCGAACAAGTTTTAGCTCAGGCAGCGTTACGTCTTTCGGAAGAACGTTTACAAATGGCGTTGTTAGGCAGTGACTTGGGTTTATGGGATTGGAAGATTACCACAGGAGAAAGTTATTTCGACTGCCAATGGAAGGCAATAATCGGGTATGAAGGTGAAGAAATTAAAAATGATTTCCAATCCTTTGGACGACTCGTCCATCCAGAGGATTTTCCGAGAGTAATAGCACTGCTTAACGCTTATTTAGATGGTGGCAGTTCTATCTACGAAGCGGAATTTCGCATGAAGGGTAAAGACGGCCAATGGAAATGGATTCTCTCTCATGGTAAAGTGACAGAGCGTGATGCATCCGGAAAGCCGATGCGGATGACAGGGACGCATAAAGATATTAGCGATCGCAAACTTGCTGAGGAAGCATTACAGCAATCTACCCAACGAGAACGAGAGAAAGCACAGCAGTTAGAAATTGCCTTACGCGAACTCAAAAGTGCTCAATCGCAGCTAGTGCAATCCAAAAAAATGGCATCTTTGGGGCAATTAGTCGCTGGAGTTGCTCATGAAATCAACAATCCCACCAGCTTCATTTACAGCAATATCGACTTTGCGCGTCAATATGCCTTAGATCTCCTCAAACTCCTCGCTCTCTATCAACAGTACTATCCCAACCCTCCTCTTTCTATTCAAACTGAGATTGAATTGATTGACTTGGAATTTGTTAAAAAAGATTTTCCTCAATTGCTTCAATCAATGAGTGAGGGAGCGAACCGAATTAAAGATATAGTTCTTTCTTTGAGAAGCTTCTCGCGCCTTGATGAAACTGAGATGCTAGAAATGAAAGAAACTGACCTTCATCAAGGGTTGGAGAGTACTTTGATGCTTTTAAAACACCGATTGAAACAACAATCGACGCGACCCGAAATTGAAGTCATTAAAGAGTTTAGTAAGTTGCCTAAAGTCGAGTGCTATCCAGGTCAGCTCAACCAAGTTTTTATGAATATTTTGAGTAATGCAATTGATGCCTTAGAAGAGAAGCTAAAAGATGATTCTGCTTTTACACCCACAATTTGGCTGTATACGGAAGTAACTGATTCTCCCAACGCAGTGGTAATTCGCATCGCTGATAATGGTCCTGGTATTCCTAGCAACTTTCAAGAACAACTATTTGACCCCTTTTTTACCACAAAACCCGTGGGGCAAGGCACAGGATTGGGTTTATCCATTAGCTATCAAATCGTTGAGAAAAAACATCAAGGCACACTGCAATGTAATTCTCAGGTCGGAAAAGGGACAGAGTTTATAATTACGATTCCTGCAAAATCAAATAAAAAAAAATTAAATCAAGTAACGACATCTGGAGCTAAATTTAGTGTAATTTATTAACAAAAATATTGATGTAGCGACTTGAATTAAGCATAAATGCTCGATTTGACTACCTGCATTGGTCATAAAAATAGGCTGGCTTAACTCTGCAAAAAAATTGCCTTAATCAGAGAATAGAATCAGCAAAAATTAGTTATTGCACAAGCAGCCTGATACAGAAGCAATCCTAACAAAACACAATAGAATAGCATTTCTTTAAAAAAGAAAATTAAATGTAGCAAGGATGTCAACAAATGTTAAGACATAAAGTTTTTTTTCCTTCTACCTTCTGCCTTCTGCCTTGCCTCAACGACAAATATTAATACTCACCTACTTAATGTGATCTTTACTCTTGGGTGGAAATTTTCACAAAAGGCGGTAAGCTAGTCCCCATTCAGGCTGATGTCAAAATACTCTGCCATTTTATTGCCCCATGTTTTCGTGAGGAGGAACTCTCAATGACTAGTCTTTTGAAGTCTGTCGAGAAACCATTCCTAGAGGCTACAGATCGGAGAACTCGCTACATTCCAAAAAACCATCGACGCATCCTCTGCATCTTTCCAAAATATTCCCGTTCATTTGGCACCTTTCACCACGCCTACCCTCTAAGGCCAAAGGTGCGGGCGTTTATGCCACCCCAAGGAATTTTGGTTGTAGCATCCTACTTACCCAAAGAGTGGGCAGTACGCTTTGTGGATGAGAATGTGCGCTTGGCAACTCGGGCAGATTACCAGTGGGCAGATGTAGTGATTGTGAGTGGAATGCACATTCAGCGTCCCCAGATTAATCACATTAATCAGCTTGCCCATCGTGCCGGAAAAATCACGGTTGTAGGTGGCCCTTCTGTGTCGGGTTGCCCTGAATATTACCCTGAATTTGACCTCTTACATTTGGGAGAATTAGGGGATGCCACTGACCAAATGATCGAATACTTAGATCAACACCACGAACGTCCTCCCCAACAAATTCGCTTTGAAACTCAGGAACGTTTACCCCTGAGTGAGTTTCCCCTGCCCGCTTACCATCTGCTGAAACGCGATCGCTATTTTCTCGCCAATATTCAGTTTTCCAGTGGTTGTCCCTATCGCTGCGAGTTTTGCGACATTCCCGAACTGTACGGACGCAATCCTCGTATGAAGACGCCAGAACAAGTTTTGGCTGAATTAGATGCCATGTTAGAAGCAGGCAATCCAGGCGCAGTGTATTTTGTTGATGATAACTTTGTTGGCGATCGCCGTGCCGTCATGAACTTGCTCCCTCACCTCATCGACTGGCAAAAACGCAATGGCTATCCTGTCCAATTTGCCTGTGAAGCAACCCTTAACCTGGCACAAAGCCCTAAGCTTTTGGAGATGATGCGAGACGCTTATTTTTGTACGATTTTCTGCGGGATTGAAACGCCGGAACCCGAAGCCCTACGGTCAATTTCTAAAACTCACAATCTTAGTATGCCAATTTTAGAAGCGGTGAAAACTTTAAACCGTTATGGCATGGAAGTAGTATCGGGAATCATCATGGGATTAGATACTGATACTCCCGAAACGGCAGATCGAATTTTAGAATTCATTCGTCTGTCCCAGATTCCCATGTTAACCATTAATTTACTCCACGCCTTACCCAGAACGCCTCTATGGCGAAGATTAGAACAGGAAGGGCGGTTAGTTTTTGAGGAAAATCGCGAATCTAATGTTGAATTTTTAATGCCCTACGAACAAGTGATTGAAATGTGGCGTCGCTGCATTACTACAGCTTACGAACCAGAATTTTTATATGAAAGATTCGCATATAACATGGAACATACCTATCCGAATCGGATTAAGGTTCCTAACAGCCCAGCTCGGGTTTCTGGCAAGAATATCCGCAAAGGACTAACAATATTAGCTAATATTTTATTCCGAGTGGGGGTTTTGAGTCATTACCGCAAAACCTTCTGGAAAATGGCGTATCCAAAACTCAAAGCAGGTAAAATTGAAAACCTTATTCATATAGGATTAGTAGGTCATCATTTAATTCAGTTTGCAGCGGAGTGCGCTCAAGGCAAAGAAGCGGCTTCGTTCTACTCTCAGAAATTACAAAAACATCAACCTCAGCGAAGCCAAGCATCTGCCATGAGTTAAGCAGTCATTTTTCCTGGGTTTGAGTAATCCAGCACTCGATTGGTTCTCACGATATTACTAATCTGCTCAAGCCGATCAGAGGATGCCTGAAAAGTCGCTAATGCTACATTGCTACACGTTCGATCTCTCTAAATCCCTCTTAAATAGGGGGATTTAGAAACGCACAAAATATCTCCTGTTATACTACAATGTAGTATAATTGCATTTTCGAGTTATCTTTTTACCCTTAGTTTCTATGATTTTCCCTCCCTGGTAAGCTCCTAGAAAACTATCCAGCAAGCGATTCGCCTTACAGACAAGGCGGACATTTTGTTCGTGGATTCCCCCTCCGAGAGCCAACGCTGTGGCGATTTTGCGTTGGTTATCAAATTTTGAGGACGGGAGAATTACACAATGCCATTCAATGGTAAAAGCAAGACAGCTAGGAATGTAATGTTTTTGATCCTTACCTTCCTAGTAATTGAATTGTTAGACGAACTTGTTGATGGAGTGCGTGGTGCGGCTTGGCCGTTGATTCGCAATGATTTGCATCTTTCTTACGTGCAGGTTGGGATGTTACTAACAATCCCAAATACCATTAGTAGCCTGATCGAACCAATTCTGGGCATATGGGGAGATATCGGTCAGCGACGGCAGTTGATTTTAGGTGGAGGGGTTGCGTTCGCGATCGCTCTGCTGCTAATGTCCCTCAGTCATAGCTTTTTATTACTGTTAGCAGCATTTGCGTTATTTTACCCCGCTTCCGGTTCGTTTGTCAGTCTTTCCCAAGCGACCCTAATGGACATCGAACCAAAACGCCATGAGCAAAATATGGCACGTTGGGTATTAGCTGGTTCAGTGGGAAATGTAATTGGCCCCTTGGCTTTAGGGGGTGCTGTCGCATTAAATCAAAGTTGGCGAAGTGTGTTTTTTGCATTGGCAGTGCTGACAGGATTGCTATTGGCAATGCTATGGAAGTATCCCATTGCAACTCCAACGGCATCGTCCCAAATTGAGCAACCCATGCGCGGATTCAAAGACGGGATACGCAACGCTATCAATGCATTAAAACGGTCTCAAGTGCTACGTTGGCTAACTTTGCTACAATTCTCGGATTTAATGCTGGATATTCTACATGGCTTTTTGGCACTCTACTTTGTTGATGTCGTTGGTGCAAACAATACACAAGCGAGTTTTGCTGTAACTATCTGGTTGGGGGTTGGTTTGTTAGGAGATTTTCTGCTTATTCCCTTACTAGAACGGGTGCGGGGATTAGATTATTTAAGATTTAGTGCCCTAATTGTCTTGTGTCTTTATCCAGCTTTTTTGATTGTACCCAATATCAATATCAAGTTGGTCATTCTTGGCTTTTTGGGTTTTTTTAATGCGGGTTGGTACTCAATTCTCCAAGGGCAATTGTACACAGCCATGCAGGGGCAAAGTGGTACAGTCATGACGTTAAACAATTGCTTCGGTTTAGTGGGGGGTTTAATTCCTCTGGCGCTTGGGTTAGTTGCCCAACAGTATGGTTTGCACCATACCATGTGGGTGTTACTGGTGGCACCTATAACCTTGCTAATTGGGCTTTTTCGGTTTTAATTGGTTTTCTCGAAGTTTGCACTCAAGTACTTGTGCTTAACTCAGTGTCATTCACCTTTAGATGTATTTTTTTATACAGGCTACGGTTGAGGCTGACTACCCAAAAGCGAATTGTCTCTCAACAACCAAGAACTGCTACAGAGTAGAGAGCCAACCTCAGAGTACTGAAAGGATTGAGGGAGAGTGACTCAACTTTACTCCTTTCCCGCTCCAAGAATACCGATGAAAAAGGCGGGTGAGCTGGGGGAGAGGAAAGATAGGTAATCTTCTACCGGGAAGGGAGTAAGTCAATTGTGAATTTTGGGTTAATTAAGCGGTTCAAGATTAAAGATTTGAACAAGTAAATCTTTTTCGCCCTAACACAGCGGTACAATTTATACATAGTCCGGGAAAGTCGTCCCCCTATGTGATCAACACACAAATGAACCCGATTTGAGAGAAGGAAGAGTTTAGGTCAGTCAATGATTTTTCAGCACCTATCACTTTTCCCAAGCCGACAAAACTTCTTGTTCAAGATTATTCCACCTTTAGTAGACAAAACAGGGCCCCTCATTGTTCCACATGTAGGGGATTAAATTTATATCACGCAGAAGGGACTCAGCAGATGAGGTGAAAAAATAGCTGACAGATTCTTGCATAAAAACTCAGAGAAACGGTGATATATATAACAGCGATGTCGAGGCAGTGGGCTGAGATAAATGTTCTATTTTATGCTATATTGTACTGTTTCACATTTTTTATGTATGGGACATGAAATGAAACCTTGTCTTCACCAGTGGGGTGAGACCTCCCTCATTACTAATCGTTCATCTCTGTGATAAATTCCCCTAATAGAGGGAAGTATGACAACCGTTTTTTCCTTTACTTTAGATTCTGAAAGATAGATAACCAACGGAGTATTCACCATGCCTACTTTCCATCTCTCTGAAACGTCTGAGCAAAAACAACCTCTCAAGATGCCAATTCTAAGCTCAGGAAGTTCTGGTAGTACTGTCAGAGTATTACAACAGTTACTTAATTTTAAAGGATTCAGTTTAGAGGTTGATGGTGACTTCAATTTACCAACTCAAGAAGCCGTCAAACAATTTCAACAGTTGAATGGTTTGGTTGCTGATGGAGTTGTTGGTGCCAAAACTTGGTACTATTTAAGTGCCGGATTGCTACCTGTTGATTGTTAAAGCTCCACCTCATAACGTGGGCTGATTTCAGCCCTGTTGGGTTTGGGTTGTTTGGTATCCTTTTACACCGTGAGGCACATCTGCTGCTTCACAATTCATACCTGATCTGAATGACTCCTTTGCTCTAAGGACGGCAATTACAGAACGTATTGCCTATTCAGAATATTTGTGTGAAATGACATTAATTAAGTATAAATACTCACCTTCGAGGTAGAGAATTTCCTATTTCTCAGCTCTTATCAAAACATTGACTTAACCATAACTCGATTAACAACAGCTCGCAGGCAATACATATTTAACTTCTGTTAAAGGCTAGAACCAAAAGATTAGGGTTGCTGTAAGCTTTTGGTAAAGTTGATTACCAATTACGAGGCGCTGAAACTGGTTAGCAGTACAATGCCCTAACTTCCCAAGTTAAGTGCAAACAGAATTAATACCTAGCGATAAAAAACAAGTAGCTATCTAGTCAAAGCGGATTCGATCGCACACTCGCTGTCTGCCGGCGAGCAAATTGGCATTGTCTTAGTGTGATGTGAGGTTGGTTGAGCTGATTGGGCGAAGTGGCTTGAGGCAAGTTCATAATTAGGGACAGTCGTTCCCCTAAGCCAAGAACGCTCTAAGTCACAGCCGCCTAGCTAGTAAAAATTTAGGAGAACAAAGGTTATGAAAACACAAGACCTTTTACATCGATATGCTGCTAGAGAGTGGGATTTTCGCGAAGCATCTCTGGCAGGTGCTGTTCTTAGTGGAGTGAACTTGAGTCGGGCTGATTTAAGCCGGGCTGATTTGAGTCGGGCTGATTTGAGTCGGGCTGATTTAAGTGGAATTTGTTTACATCAAGCCAATTTGACCAATGCTGACTTGAGTAGTGCTGACTTGACTGGAGCCAATTTAACAGAGACTAATTTTATTGGTACGGATTTAATTGGAGCCAACTTGAGTGGTGCAGATCTGACAGGGGCCGACCTGCGTTGCTCTAACCTTCACAACGCGAATTTAACGGGAGCCAACCTTACGGAGGCTGAATTGAGTGGTGCAGACTTGAGTGGAGCTTGCTTACAGGATGCGATTCTCAGTGGAGTTTCCTTGATTGGTGTCGATTGCATGGGTGCTGAACTCACAGGAACCACTTCAGGTGACAGCAAAGTGGATGAAACAGCCCAACCTAGTGGTGTGTCTCACAAATGGGTAAGTTGGAAAGGCACGGATTCAACAGCTCAATAGTCTTAATGCTTTAGTGACATCCCCTACACCTCTCTTTGTGGGGCTTCTGGCGAAGAAAGCTAAATTAGAACCACAACCTCAGCCTTAGGCTGAGGTTTTTTATAGAGAAGGAGAAAGGGATGCCCTTCTTCTTCATAGGCACTTTTAAGCACACTCTCGCTTGGGCTAACGCTAACATCCACGAGCTAAAGCTGTGTGGTTTTCGGCTGCGATCCTAATAAAAGGGAACTGATACCAACTTGCGTTCATACGTAGTACTTTCTCTCCCCCTTGTCTTCCTTGTCCTCCTTGTCCTCCTTGTCCCGCTATCTACTATCTTTGAGGAGCAACTTCGTATGAACTCAACCTAACGAGGGTCAGTCCCGGAACACCTCGCATTCCTAGCCGGCGTCGGTAGAATTAGAACGCCCTTGGTACACAGCACAGTAGTTTTGCCATGACCATTTATTTTTATAGCGTGAATGACCCCTACGGCTGCTTTTCCAACTTCTCTCTCCACCCCATTCAAGTAGAGGGGCTATATTGGCAAACCGTAGAACATTACTATCAAGCCCAAAAATTTGTCGGTACCGAGAATGAAGGACTGATCCAAGTGATTCGAGATACTCAAACCCCCATGGCAGCAGCTCAAATTGGGCGCGATCGCACTCTTAAACTGCGTTCCGATTGGGAGCAAGTGAAACAACAAGTTATGCGACAAGGGGTTCTCACCAAGTTTCTGACTCATGCCGATATTCAGGAAATTCTGCTCAATACGGATGAACAGCTGATTGTAGAAGACTCTCCTACCGATTACTACTGGGGTTGTGGTCAGGATAAAACGGGTCAAAATCAACTGGGTAAGATTCTCATGAGTGTTCGTCAAGACATTCGGCAGCGTCGAGCCAAAAGCCAGATCTTCACCTCGTAGACTGAAGGCAAAGCCTTACACGGCGAACGATAAGAAATTTTTTTCTGATCAGCTTTTTTGGGAGTCGGGGAAATAGAAGTCTCAAGATTAAAATAAGTATTACTACCTGTTTTTATCCAACAGAGACCTTCTTAGGGATCATGACTTATGTAGAGAAAGTGGAACAACTGGCAAGGCGATTCCTTTTAGGATAGCTACGCTGGATGGAAGGAATCATGCAAGTACCAAAGAGGCTCCAAGACTGATACTCTATTTTCATCACCCTAATGGATCAGGCTAAAAAGCTCTACCCTTATGGTTTTTTGAAGAAATCGGATAGATAGCTTCTTGGGGTTTAAATTAGATAAAAATCTTTGTTTTCACAATGCCTCTTGTCTGCAAGTGAAAATACAAAATAATCCTATGCAGGTCATAATCATACCTCATTTATCGATAGATCGGGTGCAAACACAGCGGAAAAGAATTTTATAGAGACAACGAAAGTGTCAAAAACGGAACTCAGCCAGGAAGATTTGCTACGCCGAATTACAACTCGGATTCGCCAATCTCTGGAATTGCAGGAGATTTTGGCAGCGACAGTTGCCGAACTTCGGTCTTTGCTAGGAACAGACCGGGTAATGGTTTATCGGTTTCATCAGTCGGGGAGTGGGGAAGTCATTGCTGAATCCATTCAGGACAATCGTCTTCCCTCTCTCAAAGGGTTAAACTTTCCCGCTGATGATGTTCCTGAAAATGCTCGTCAGGTTTATATTGAGTCGCGTCTATGTTCGATTGTAGATGTTAGGCAGGGACGGATTGTTTTTCTACCGATTGATTCATGCATAACCCCTGACGGCACAACCACAGTAGATGAAATCGGCTATCGCTCGGTTGATCCTTGCCACGCTGCCTATCTTACAGCGATGGGAGTTCAATCTTCAATTGTGCTGCCGATCGTGGTGCATTGCGATATCCGGTCTAACAACAGTCAGGAGCATCTATGGGGATTATTAGTTTCTCACAATATAGAACCGCGTGCGATCGCTAAACGAGAACTGCAAATTATGCAGTGGGTAATCGACCAAGTCTCCCTTGCAATCGCTCAAGCCAATCTTTTAGAACAGTCACGCCAACAGCACTTTGTAGAAGGTACCAGCAATCGAATTGCTGCCTTGTTACATTCTCTGCCCACCATTGAACTTTCGACCGCACTTGAAGAAACAGTCGAAGCCCTTCAAGGGTGTGGCGGCAGACTCTACATTGCGCCTTACAAAACTGACGATGCCGCTGAGTTGTTTTACTGCGGGATTCAACCCCAACCGCTTGATGGCACAACTGAGCCTATCATCGAACAGCATCCCGTTTTTGCCGCTTGGGCTGCCTGTCAGCCAGAAAATGTCGCCTTGCCCGCAGATGCACAAGGGGAAAATATTAGAAACACAGAGCGAAACAGCGAACTCAACACAACTACAACTCGAAAAGAAGGCATATACTCTCTCCCCATAAACAGTCTCTCCCCCTCAGTTAGCGATCGCTCTAATTCCCCAAGCTGTGAGCCGCTAGTCATTACTGATTTGTATAAAATCTCAGACTTACACGCTCTTACTCCAGTTTTTCAATCGACCAAAATACGCGGCCTGCTGGTCATTCCCTTATATTACCGCTCCTCCTTCCTCGGTTTCTTGAGCATTTTTCGTGAAGAAATCAATACAGAAACCTTATGGGCAGGCCGCTTCGACCCCAGTGAAAAACAACAGCTACCCAGACAATCGTTTGAAGTTTGGCGAGAGTTAAAACGAGGTCAATCAAAAGAATGGACAAGTCAGGATATCGAATTAGCCAGAGAATTAGGTCGTCACTTTGCTATGGCGATCGAACAGTACGAACTGTACTCTTTGGTTCAGTCCCTTAACGCTAACTTAGAAAGCCAAGTTGAGGAACGCACCGCTAAATTACAACAATCCCTTGAACAAAGGCGGGCGTTGGAACGTATCACCAACCAAATCCGCAGCACACTTGACCTCAACACCATCTTACAAACGATTGTGCGAGAAGTTCGCAACCTCCTAGATACCGACCGAGTCATCATCTATCAGTTTATGGGTGAATCTAGGGGTCAAGTGATTGTGGAATCAACAGAGAGTAACGAATTGTCTCTGTTAGGTGCGAGCGATCCCCAAGGCTACTTTCTCGAAACACAAAGCCAGCCTTACAAACGAGGCAAAGTACGAGTCATTAGCGATGTCGCTCACGCCTCTCTTTCACCCGAACAACGCGAGTTTTTGCAGCGTTGCCAAATCCAAGCGGCTCTAATCGTCCCCATTGGAGGGGTTGCTCACCACACCACTGATTTTTCTGCCCAAACCCTTTCCTCGCCAGAAAGTCGTTGCAATAACTTCACGTTTCCCTTATCGCCTCAATCCATTGCCCCGAACCATGATGAGCCGCCCATGTGGGGACTTTTGATTGCCCAAGAGTGCCAAGAGTCGCGTAGCTGGCAAGCTTTTGAAATTGAGTTGCTGCAACAACTAGCTGACCAAGCAGGCGTAGCCATTCAGCAAGCTGAGCTGTATGAACAAAGCCGTGTCTCTGCTGCCACGGCAATGGCTCAAGCCAAACAACTCGCAATTGTAGCTCAGCGACAGCAAGCGTTGTTTGGAGTCATCACCAAAATTCGAGAATCCCTAGATGTTAATACCATCTTTAAAGCAACCACGACAGAAGTCAGGCGGCTGCTTGGTGCTGACCGGGTCGGAGTCTTTCAATTTGCGCCTGAGTTTGGCTACGATTATGGAGCGTTTGTCTCAGAAGACATTCAGGCTAATCTGCCTCCGGCCAGCCGTAAAATTCAAGACTATGGCTTTGGGGAAAAGTATCGCTCTGGTTGGATTCAGGCGATTACGGATATCCACAATGCAGGCTTGAGTGAGTGTCATATCCAAATTTTAGAGCAGTTACAAGTCCGAGCAAGTTTAGTGGTGCCGCTACCTAAACAAAATGCGCTTTGGGGATTGCTGTGTATTTATCAATGCAGTGCCCTACGTCAGTGGGAAGTTTCCGAAATTGAGTTTGCCAGACAGATTGCGGTTCATTTAGGGGTTGCCATCCAGCAAGCCGAGTTACTCCAAGAGAAAGAACAACAGGCAGAAAAACTCAGTTCAGCGCTGGATCATCTCAAGCAAGCACAAACTCAACTGATTCAAACGGAAAAAATGTCTAGCTTGGGGCAGTTAGTGGCTGGTGTAGCGCATGAAATTAATAATCCCGTGAACTTTATCTACGGAAACTTGACTTACACCAATCAATATGCAACAGATTTACTCAATCTACTTCATCTGTATCAAAAGCATTACCCTCGTCCTGATTCAGAAATTCTTGAGTATGCTCAATCAATAGACTTAGATTTTGTTAATGAAGATTTCCCCAAAATCTTGGCATCAATGAAAATGGGCTCAGAGCGTATCCGCAAACTGGTATTGTCCCTCCGGAATTTTTCCCGTATTGATCAAGCGGAAATGAAACCCGTTGATATCCATGAAGGGATAGATAGTACCTTATTAATTTTGCAGCATCGCCTGAAAGATAAGCCAAATTCTCCGGGAATTGAGGTGGTGAAAAGCTATGGAAATTTACCCTTGATTGAGTGTTATGCCAGCCAGCTTAATCAAGTATTTATGAATGTCTTGAGTAATGCGATTGATGCGTTGGATGAGTACAATTTAACTCGGACAGCAGAGGAATTGAAGCAAAGAAAAAGCCAGATTACTATTTCCACCAGTGTCAAGGAAGTGAGTCTCCAAGAGAAGGGAGAGATGCGGAGTGAAGCATCGGCTTACCTCTCACCTATTACTTCTAGTGTGGTCGTTCAAATTGCTGATAATGGTCCTGGCATCAATCCAGCATTAAAGGCGCAAATTTTTGACCCCTTTTTTACGACAAAACCGATAGGAAAAGGAACAGGGTTGGGTCTTTCAATTAGTTATCAAATTGTTGTAGAACAACATGGTGGCATCTTTGAATGTGAATCCCAACCCGGACAGGGAACCCAGTTTTGGATCGAGATTCCTATAAGGCAAACATCTTCCCCTGGAGAACGTCCCCTGCTCAACAGCGCAGGTAAAATCAATTCCAATAAAACCTAACTAATTGTTGAGCTACGCAGATGAAAAACTGTTAATCAATTCCCAATTCATAATTCATAATTCATAATTGCTATCGCTTACCCTGCTGCCATTTAGCGATCGCGTTTTTAGCCGCTTCAAATGAAGGAGAGTTGGCTGGTACTAGCGCGGCCGTTTGAATTGCCTGCTGTAACTGCCCTCGTGCTGCCCGCGATTGTGCAATCAGATAAATGGTACGGCTCCATTGCATTATCAACTGTTGAGCTTCGGTATACTTGGGTTGAGCGGGTAAAATTTGCTGCAACGTTTTAATCGCCCGACTGTAAGATGAAGCTTGATTTGGCTGAATTTGTTCTTTTGCCGCTTGAATAATGCTGCTATTTTGCTGCTGCTGTAGGGTGAGAATTTTCCATCGATTAATCATCTGTTGAGCGTCAGCATACACAGACGTTTGATCTTGGGGAACCAGTTGAGCGGCAGCGATAGCCCCTGCAAAGTTTCCTTCACTCGCTCGCCCCTCAGCTAAATCGAGGATAACACGGCTCCAACGCTGAATATCTTGCTGCGCTTGAAGATATAGGGGGTCGCCTGGTTTAACGCTACGAGCTTCAATGATAGCTTTATTAAACAAAGATGCCTGATTAGGTCGGAGCAAGCGCTTGGCTCGTTCCAAGGTCGCTTGATTTGCTTCAAGGCGGCGTTGCAGTGCTGTCTGTGGCGACACCATAGGCAGCGAACTATTGCTAGTAGGCGCAGAATTTGGGGAGGAAGTCGTCGGTGAGATTTGTTGGACAGGTGTTTCTAGAACCTGATTACTCGTAAAGGCATTACGGTTGCGAAGTACTACGGCCGCAATCATAAGAGCTAAAGCCAGTGCAGCACTGCCTCCCCAAAGTAGCAAAGATCTCCACCACAGCATTGTGTTGGGAGCGGAGTCAGATGACTTGTTGATGGCAGGAACGATTGCCGAAGGCATCGCTACCGTCTGATTGGAAGCGGATGGAGTTGTGGGAGTGACAGAGTGATGGGTTCGTCTATCGACTGCCGATACAGCACTGCTAGGCCTAGGGGCTGCTGTTCCGTTAGTCCCGTTGTATGAGTGATGTTGATAGATATATTCGGCATCCCATTGGGAGGCATTGGCAGTAAATGCCATTGCAGAACCAACTCGGTTTTGTAGGAACGTCCGTGAGTCGATTGTTGTGGGCAAAATTAACTGTTGTTTGTTGATACCTGCGGGAGTCACTATCAGGGGGATCTGAATCGGTCGCCAGTGGTGTTGGCTCAACTCCGGTAAGCGATCGCACAGATATTGCTCTAACTGATCTAAGGTAAGGTCAGTGTGATAGTAGCGCAAGGCTTCTAAAAGTGCTGCTGTAAACAGACCATTCCCCAGTGCGGCAGCTTCATGGGAAAATTGGTGGAGCTGGCTGGACATCACGAGAATAATTCCCATTTGTTGTGCCAATTCCACAATTTCTGAGCCAACAGGAGCTCCTGCTTGTAGTCCTGGTGAGCGATTGATATCTAGAAAAACTAAGAGGTTTTCGCCTCTTTGGGCCTTGAGAGAAGTCAGTAGCGATCGCACAGGGATGCCGGTTCCCGGAATATCTTTAGGGTTAGCGTCTATGGGCAACAGATAGTCTACTTGTTCCCAACTCACGCCATAGCCACTGAAAAAGAACCAACGCCAATTTCCAGAATGCTGTGCTGTCTGTCCTTGGGTCTCAACCCAACGCCAAATATTATCTCGTGTGGGATAGGTAGGCTGGTTGGCAACGAGGGGGGAGGTTTCAGTTAACAACAGACACTGATTGGATGGCAAGTCAGCTTGGTTGACTAAAAATTGCCAGAATGCCTGAGCATCAGCCTGTCCATAGTTCAGAGGAGGTAAAAACTGATAGCGATTGATGCCAATTGCAACGCAAGCGTGATTTGCCATATGCTCTGTGCTCGAGGTGTAAAGGTGTAGGTGTTGAATCTTAAGATAAGATGCCCTGAACTCCTAGCCAATGCCCAGTTCCCACTCTAAAACCAAAACTGCTAATCGCCGATGATTGTTCTCCCATGGTATAGATGGAATTGATGAGTACGGGTTTTTATTATCGAAAAATAATGCCCCACAATGCTAATGTTCAACAATAACAAGGGAGTGAGTGCGGCGTATGTTGAAATCTAAGCCGAGAGCTTGCAACCCACTTCGAGCAATCTTCGTGCCACTGACAACGGGCTCTGCTAATCTTTTCCAGTTGATTGCTCAAAAACAGGTTGCGCCCATTAGTTTAGTGGCGGTGTTGGGCTTGGTAGGTATCAGTTGGCTCGGCACCTCTATTGTCACTCCCCAAACAGCCCAAGCTTATACAGCACGAGTGGACGTTTCCCTGACTCGTGAGAGGGGCGAAAGCTTCCAAAGTTTCTTACGCCGTGCCGAAACCGTTGCTCGCGCAGCCGCACAACGTAGTTTTGATCGCGATATTTTAGTCACAGATGTAGCAGTAACTGTAGTCGGGCAAAATGATGGTGCGATCGTGCCCCTTTTCTCCTTGGAAGTCAGCCGTCAAGCCTGGAGAAGCCGCCCCGATCCTCAGCGTTGGATCACTTATTTCCCCAATACTGAATTGTTGCTCGGAATTGAAGACACAGGCGAGCAACTAGACACTCAACCAGGAGGATCTCCTCAACCTGCTCCCTCTCCACAGCCAGCTACTCCAACTCCACAAGCTCCTACAGAACCAAGAGTTATTGAGCTTCCAGGTGGAAACCGTCGGATTATTCCTGCTACACCTTCAGCCACCCCAACGCCAACTGCTCCTGCTGGTACCCCAGCGACACCAACTGCTCCTGGTACTCCAGCCACGCCAACTGCTCCTGGTACCCCAGCCACGCCAACTGCCCCTACTGGTACTCCAGGAACTTCTCCCAATAATCAAGTTCCTAACATTCCAGGTACTCCCCTCCCACCACCGCCGCCGCTTCCCGGTAGCTAAAGTGTCGCTCATGAGGCAGACACCGAGACGCATGAAAACCTTTCTCTGGAGCGTCTATTTTCTAGATAGGCGTCATGGCGGAGAAAGCCGCTAAAGGATGAAAATTTTTCCTACTCCTTCTGCCCTCTGCTTTCTGCCTTATTTTCATAGGAGCCACCCACGGACGATTACCCCGGAACATTGCGATGAAACGTTTTCCCTGTTCCCTGTTCCCTAACTGTTAGGAAATTCAACCGATGGAATAGAATAGAAAGGCTGTCAAAAATTCCGAACTTACGCTCATGGCTGTTCCTAAGAAGAAAACCTCAAAATCGAAGAGAAATAAACGCAAAGCGACTTGGAAGCGCAAAGCAGCGCTACAGGCTCAAAAAGCACTGTCTTTGGGCAAGTCAATTTTAAGCGGACGTTCTACTTTCGTATATCCCACACAGGAAGAAGAAGAAGAAGAAGCCTAAAACTGAAGACTTGGCAGTCGGTAGACCGTGCGAGGGTTTTTGTATTTGTTCTATGGCCTAAAAGTTCACCTGATTCTTCCCTATGCGCTCCAATTCGACGCTACGGTTTGATTAGTACTTGAACTTTTATATCCCTAATCGCATCATGCTCGGAAAATTCTTCCGCAAACCAGAATCTGAAACTCGCGATCGCGTTCCTCCCAGTCAGTACCTAACCAACGGTTTTCCGGTGCTGACTTACGGTTCAACTCCCCAAGTCAGCACCCAAGACTGGGAATTTCGCGTCTGGGGCTTAGCTAAAGCTCAGACCTTTAGCTGGTCTGATTTTATGGCATTGCCCCAGCATGAATTCACTGCCGATTTTCACTGTGTAACGCGCTGGTCTAAATTAGATGTGAAATGGATAGGCACCAAGGTCACTGACTTTATGAACCTACTGGAGGTCGATCCTAAAGCTAAGCATGTAATGCAGCACTGCTATGGTGGCTACACCACTAACATCACTTTAGAAGACTTTCGGCGGGACGAAAACTTTTTTGCTCACACCTTGTTTGGAGAACCACTCCCCCCAGACCATGGAGGGCCGATGCGTTTAGTGGTTCCTCACCTTTACGCCTGGAAAAGCTCTAAATGGATTAACGGTTTAGAATTCCTCGATCAAGAGGAATTAGGGTTCTGGGAACGTAATGGCTACCACCGTCGAGGAGAACCTTGGGCTGAAGAGCGCTACAGCTTCTAAAGGAATGACTTGGGAGAAGTCGGGGAGCAAACCAAGTAATAATTCGTTCCTCGCCTATCTGCTCATTTAGAAATCTGCGAAAAGCCGGAAATCACTGCCAAGCTAAGGGCAGCTTCCGGTTTCACTGTTTTTAGAAGATGTGATTGACTAGTGCAAGCAGGCAGAAATCAGGAGGCAGGAGGCTTTAAGGAAAGAAGCTTATACAGTAAGCTTTTTCAAGTTTTTCAACTGGATAGTTATTTCCGCCACGCTGCACTAGTGCAAGAAGGCTCCAAGGCTCTAGAAGTATATTGCTTGTACAGTAAGCTTTTTAACCTTTTTAAACGGGTGGGTTATTTTCGCCGCGCTGCACTAGTGAGAACTGACCAACTCGCGCTTCCGCACTATTTCCTTCGACTGTTGCTTGACTAAACCGACTGTAACGGCTTGCTGCAACCGAGTTAACGCTTCGATATCTGCTAGGTCATATCGAACTATAAACATTTGCCGCAGCCGCTCTTCGGTTTCTATTGTCAGATATCCGGATTGAAGAACCTGAAAAACAATCTCACGAATAGTAGACATGACCCTGTTTTGGAGAACTTTCTAGCCAGTATCTAGTTTTTGAAGCTAAGCAGGTGTGATGGTTCAGGATGGGATTTAGTGATATCGCTAATCATATTTAAGTGATTAAATCGTTGTTTTTTTGTGATACTAATCACAGCTAGCAACTTTTAATGCCTAAGAGACCTTTTATAGTGTAAGGTCATTTACTACAATTTTTTCTTGATCTCAATAATGATGGTGAATATTGGGATAAAGGGTAGTGCGGTCGCTTTCACCCTTCGACTGAAGTACGGATCTCTCAGCTTCTAGGTTGTTTTGGTCGTGTTACGATCGCGATCGCTACAGGAGGCTTGATTGTCATCGCTATTGCTCTACTTGCTCTCTACAGAGCATACTAGGCGCAATAAAAATTTTTAACATATATGCTGTACACTCTAGCTGCACTTGCTTCAGTCGTAGCTCCCACAAATAATACCGACATCTTTCCCCAGACGCCAGTTTCTCCACAGCAGCAGCCATTCTCTACGACCATCATTTCTTCCTCTTCAGCACCTATCCCTGCACTCAATTTACAAGAAGCACAATCAATATCTGCGGCATTGATTGAATCGCTTTTGACATCATCTACTGCTACTTCATCTCTAGCACAAGGCGGCAATAAACCTAGTTTAGAGATAACTCCCTCTAGTCCCGATGAACAACCTTTTCAACCTACCAATGTGCCCTTAGAACCCTTGCAAAGAACAGAGCGAAAAGCGCGTTCAGCTCCAGGTATTACTGTCCTTACTCCATCGGCTTACGGTCAATCTTGGGGAAGTGCATCTATCGGTTTAGGATTGCAATCTAGAACTCGCTTTAGTAAAAGAGCTGATGGTGTTTTAGGATTTGGCATTGGTTTAGGTGATGCTCAAAAATCCGTTGGATTAGATATGGGATTGACTTTTGTTGACTTGATAGGAAATACAGCCCAAGATGGCACCTTGAGCCTAAAAATCCACCGCCGCCTTCCTGATGATTTTGCCGTAGCTGCGGGAATTAAAAATTTGATTCGGTTTGGTGCAACTGATAGCGAGACAGGATATTACGGGGTTGTGACTAAAAGGTTCCAATTACAAGAAAGTGTAGAAAAACCTTTTAGTCAACTTTTTGTTTCTGCCGGTTTGGGAAGTGGACAATTCCGCTCAGAATTAGATATCACCAACAATCGGGATTCGGTTGGGATTTTTGGAAGTGTAGCAGTACGAATGGCGGAACCTGTAAGTGCGATCGCAGAATGGTCGGGTCAGGATTTAACACTTGGTTTATCAGTGGTTCCCTTTCCAGAGATTCCTTTAGTCGTTACACCTGCCCTAACAGATATTACAGGAAATGCAGGAGACGGGAGTCGGTTTATTTTAGGAATTGGTTACGCTCTCTCCTTTTAATTGATTCTTTCCCTTCCCGACTCCTTCTTTCCCAGAAAAATACCGATGTGTAAAATGTGGAAGCAAAGTGAAAAGGTAAATTAATCAACCCTTTTTTCTCTTCTCTTTTTCCTTTACCAACCAGGTACAAGCTCACTGGTGCAAGAGCTCAAAGCCATAAAATAGGGTGGTATCGTTTAGCACCACCTCACTGCTACACGCGACTCAGACTCGGAATATGACCATTTCTCTCGGCGATGATTTGCCGATACACAGCCTCGTAACCTTCAGTCATGCGCTCTACGCTGAAGTGATTCAGTACGCGATCGCGGCAATTTTTACGACTTAACTGAGTGGCTGGCTCGATCGCGGCGATACACTCTTCAACACTATGGCATAAAAAGCCAGTCTCACCGTGAACAATCACCTCAGAGGTTGAACCCAATTCCATCGCAATCACGGGTGTTCCTGTTGCCATTGACTCAACCATCACCAAGCCAAAGGGTTCACGCCAAGTAATGGGGAATAAGGTTGCCACCGCTCTTCCCATCAATTCGCACTTTTGCTCGTGTGTTGCTTCTCCTAAATACTCAATTTGTGTGCCGTCAATCAGGGGTTTAATTTCTTTTTCGTAAAACTCCACATCAACAGCATCTACCTTACCCGCCATCTTCAAATTCCAGCCAGAACGCTTGGCGATTTCAATCGCAACTTGAGGCCCTTTTTCCGGGGAAATACGGCCGACAAACGCTAAGTAAGGTGGCTCTTGTGGCTCTGGGTAAAACTTGAATTGACTGGTGTCGATGCCGTTATAAACGGTGGCAACGTAGTTTAGATTTAATCTCGCTTCACGCTGAGCGTTGGAAATGCTGATGTAGGGCTGATTGCGTGCGTGGCTAAATAGCTTTTCGTTATCAGGGGTAAAGATGCCGTGCTGGGTGTGGACTGTGGGAGTTTTTACCAGTTGGCTGTAGGGTAAAGCGGCACAACCCACATGGGAGTGAATGACATCAAACTCGTGAGCGCGTTCGTAAACCTTGCTCAAATGGAGCATTTCGTAGATCCCGAATTCTTTAATCGTGGGATCGAGACGCAAAGCTTGGGGGTGAACGGACTCCAGGTTGGCCAGGGTGATGGAATCTCCAGAGGCAAATAAGGTGACTTCATGACCGCGCCTGACTAGTTCATCTGAGAGCAGTCCGACGACTAATTCAATTCCACCATAGGCTGGTGGGGGGACTCGCTCCCATAAAGGGGCAACTTGGGCAATTCGCATTAAGAAACTCCTGTTGCAAGTCGGGTAACTCTGACTACGGCAGTAGTATTTACTACGCGTCAAGCTATGAGCATCAGTACTCAGACGGAAGTTCAAAGAAACTTTATTCTCTCAACAAAAATTAATCAATACGGAAAACCGACCCATATTTTTCCGGTAATTTCTACTTGCCAGGGAAGTGACCAATCTAAAGTTCTTTTTGTTCCCGTAAAAAAGAGACGTAAAAATATTAACATCTATCTTAAGAATGGATTTTACGGCTGTGAGGTAACTCCAATGGCAGAAAAAGACACTGAGCTAATTTCGTAAATTTGGGGGCACAAGGACGTAATAAGGAAAAGCTACTAGCATAAATGGGACGAATCTTTATTTCGGCGGGTCATGGTGAAGTGGGAAATGGGATTGCTGATCCAGGTGTGATCGTCGGAGGAATCACAGAAGCCAAAGAAATGATTTTGCTGCGCGACTTAGTGGCAACCGAGTTGCGATCGCGAGGCTTTACAGTATTTGAGGTTCCCGATACCCTGAGTTTGGCCCAATCTATTGCTTGGATTAACCGCTACGCCCGTCCTGATGATATTGCTTTAGAACTGCAAGCGGATGCGTTTTATAATCCTACGGCGCGAGGCCCCAGCGTTGTCTACATTGCCAACAATGAGGAACGCAAAGACCATGCTCAACTGCTGCTGCTAGCCATCTTAGAGCAGGTACCTGTGTTAATCAGTCGGGGAGTCAAGCCGGATACAGAGATAGGGATAGGGAGTTTAGCCTTTATCCGTCAAGTGGTTATCCCTTCTTTGGTACTTAATATCGGATTTCTCACCAACCGAGAAGACCGATATCTGATACAAAACCGTCGTCAGGTGATAGCTCAAGGGATTGCCAATGGTTTAGAGGACTGGAGCGGGGCTGTTTCAAAAGTGAGCCCTGCACCTGGCTTGTACCCTCCAATTAGTATCAGTATTAACGGTAGGCTTTATGGAGAGAAAGGCATTATTGTTAATGGCAATGCTTATATCCCCATTGACCTGGTGGATAGGCTAAAGCTGGATTTGAATAAACCCACCACTGTGCGTCTGATTCCCTATGGGGGAGTTACTTATATTAGAGCGATTGATCTGCGAGAAGCCGGAATTTCTGTTGGATGGGAGAACTCTACCCGTACTGTAATTCTGCGTTCAATTTTGCCGTTCAAGCCAGAAGCTTTAGGTGAGATTATGGGGCAGGGGTACCTTTCTCAGACAGATTTAGAAGCATTCCTCAACTCAAGGAATCCGGAGGCACTCGAACAGTTTCCCAGTATCGCTAGGCTTTACTTGGAAGAAGCTGCGATTGAGGGCGTCAACCCGGACGTGGCTTTTGCTCAAGCACTTTTAGAAACAGGCTTTTTTCGCTTTGGTGGGAATATTAAGCCATCTCAAAATAACTTCGGTGGGTTGGCTGCCGCCGGGAAGGATACTGGAAGTACTGCAATCTTTGAAAGTGCCCGACGGGGTGTTCGCGCCCATATCCAACACTTAAAAGCTCTCGCTAGTCGGGAGCCGCTTGTCCAAAATCCCCCCACCGATCCCCGATTTCAATTTGTGGCACGGGGGATTGCACCTAGAGTGGAATTGCTAAGTAGACGTTGGTCAAACGATCCGCTATATGGGGATAAGGTTTTGGCAATCTTAAGACAACTTTATGAGTCAGCCAACTTGCTGTGACGTACCCAGATCTACTCTGGCAGGACAGCGTGGAGCTTCCGGCGATTTTGCTAAATGCTGCAATAAAGAGTGCGGGAACATTCTAACTCAATTGAAGTCTGTTACTAACAAGTGCTTATGGGGTGTAGTTTTAATGTTTACTTCCTCTGGGTGGCAATCCAAAATTGCCTTATTCATCACACTAGGAATGGCCTCAACAGTAGCCTCCCCATTTCTGATAGGGGCTCCGGCTTTAGCAGGCTCCAAAACTAATGTTGTTGGACAACTTTTTTCTCAATCAGAGCGATTCATCATTCCCGCCGGAACGGAGATTCCTGTAGAGTATGATGAGGCGGAAAAAATTGTTGTGACGCCGAATGAAGAAGTACCGGTGACGCTGACAGTGGCAGCCAATCTTCGTTCAAATAGAGGAGACTTGCTAATTCCTATGAACAGTAAGATTGTAGGGAAATTGCAACCTGCTGGGATTGGGACTCAGTTTGTTGCAGAAGAACTAAGGTTTGCTAACAGCAATCGGCGAGTACCGATTAATGCAACGTCTCAAGTTTTTACGGATAGAGAAACAATTAAGGAAGGAGCTGATGCTACTCGAATCCTCAAGGGAGCAGCAATCGGTGCAGCAGCATCGGCTGTAATCGCAGAAATATTCGGCGGTATTGATGTTGGTGAAGTTTTGGGAGGTGCAGGGATTGGCGCACTTGCAGGCTTGCTTCTGGGAGGACGGAAAGAAGAAGTAGAAGTGATTGTCGTCAGACCAGAAGATTTGAATTTAACATTGCAATCTGATTTTGAAAGCTGAATATCTGAATCACAGGGCTTTATCAAGGTGATATCAAATCTGCTTGATTACACATTGTCAGGACTTACGCATGGATACCATATATAGTAGGGGCGATTCATGAATCGCCCCTACAAATGGCGGTTTAACAGTAAATTTGCGTAAGTGCTGATTGTATTTGTAGGGGCACAGCAATGCTGTGCCCTTGCCCTTTATGTGTTCATTTAAGGATACTCGTGAGTTAAGAAGGGAACATCTACAATTTCCCCCTCCACATCTCCAACTTGTACCTTTAAACCTTTGCCACCAGCTTTAGTCCGAATATAAGCAAGACCAAAAAGTCCCGATTCAGTTTCTGTAACACTGGTGAGTTTGCCTATTTTTTCTTCTCCCAGCATCACTACTGTTTCCGGTTCAACAGGTGCCTGGAGACGAACGCCCCAGAGTTGTTGCTTCACGCCTTTGTAGGTATTTAAACGAGCAATGGTTTCTTGGCCAATGTAGCAACCTTTCTCAAAAGAAATAGTCTGCCACAAACCAGCTTCAAGGGGATTGTAATCTTCTGTGAGTTCGCGATCGGGTACGGGGCGTCCTTGTTCGATTCGCAGTTGTTCCCAGATGCGATCGCCCATGGGAATTGCTCCCGCTTCCGCCAATGTCTGCCAAAGTTTCGCAGCATTCTTTGCAGAAGTGATCAGTGTATATCCCGGCAATGCCAAACCGCTACCTACAGCAACACGAACCTTAGTGCCATCTAGCGCGAACTCTTGGTGACTAGCATAGGCATTTTCAATCGGTATCTCATCACTTAAGGTTTGCAACAGAGCATCGCTTCCTGGGCCAATTAAACTAAAGGTCGCACTCTCATGGGTAACATCTTTTAATTCCACCCGATCCATCGGAAAAATATACCGATCCATCCACTCCATTAGCGGTTGACGCCGATTGGGAGAGACAATTAAGACTACGGCATCGTCAAGAGCATAAGCTGTTACTAAGTCAATGGTGCGAGCAGTAGAGGTGACAAAAACCGTATCACAACCTTGTCCGGGTTTAAGTTTTTGGAAGTCATTCGTGCTTTGGTTATGCAAGTAGCGCAACCGATCATCGCCAGAGAGTTTTAAAACTCCCCAATGCGACAAATCAACGAGGGCAACTCCCTGACGTGCTGCCTGAATTGCCGCAGCATCATTACCAAAACTCACTGGAACCGTTGCCTGTGCGATCGCATCAAATGTTGCTCCAGCCTCTGCCTGTACGTCCCGCAATTCTTCAATCATGGTTCCTGTCATTCGTTGTCAGTTTATCGAATACTTTGAGCTGGTTTATACAGAGAATGTTACTGCGCGGACTAACCGAAAATTAAGTCGCTGGTAAAGTGTCAAAGACTTGCTGGACTAATCGTTGTGCCTTGGTGTCTAAACTCTGCCAATCAACATCACCAGTTTCATCGATAAGGCTAGTATCAATTTCGATTTCCTGGCTTTCTTGTGCAGCGTGGGTTGGAGTGTAGTCGCGAAAACAAACTTGATAACAAAGCTCCCACATATCGACACAGACGGAATTTCCATTGCGCTCTAAACACAGTTCATAGCCTGGTATGGGGGTTTGGACATCCCTATAAGTTGCCTTCCAATTCGTTTGTTCTAGTTGTTTGCGAACTTGATCTACGATACGGATTAATGCTGGTTGCATCAGCAGTTCAGCCTGTTGCCACGCAACCATATTCTTAAATTTGGGTTTCATCAATCGGATTCAAGGTTTTTAAAATTATTATGACTTGTTGCGGCAAAAAAATCCCTCCTTGGCCCTCCTTGATAGGGAGAGGGAGTTGAAATAGGCTTAGCCTCTCTACGTGGTTGCTCAGGTACGGCATCCAATGTTTTTGGTGCAACTAAGGTAAAATTTTCCGCTGTACCTAGAGGGATGCTATCGGGTAACGATAAAGCAGCTAAGGTGGCGCTATCTAATAAGAGGTAAGGTTTTGTTGCCCACAACTGCTGCAACGTGGCAGGATTTGCGGGAATGATGCTGGCATCGCTATAAAAATCTAAACTCGGACGCCCATAGGCAAAAGAGGTATAAATTATGGTTCTGGGTGCAGTTTGCTCTCGAATTAAAGCTGCCACTGGCTTTACTGGAAACGCTTCATTTAACTCCCACAACCAAGATTGAGAAGTCATCAATAGTCCTAACACTACATACATCCCCACTCCTAAAATGAGAATGAAATTTGAGTGCTGCTGTTGAATTTGCCAAGCTGCTGCTCCCATTGTTAATGCTACAACTAAGCTCATCACAATTAAAACTGGCTGAGGATCTGCCAAGATGAAGTAAACACAACCTCCCAAACCTGCCAGTGTGAGCAAGCCCAAAATTGCTACTAAAAGTCGCGGATAACGTTGATGATTTTGCCAAAACTCATACAGTTGGGCAGCAACGGCAAGAGCAAAGAAGGGATATACAGGCATGATGTACCAAGGAAGCTTGGTTTTCATGACAGAAATTGTTCCTAAATAAACCACCGTGCCAATTAGAACCAAACCCCCCCAACGGGTACGGCGTTTTTGCCAAGCTAAGTACAAACCCCCTGGCCAAAATAAGAACCAAGGCCAGGTATATTTGAGTAATTCTATTAAGTAATACCAGGGAGCGCCCCCATGATTCTCTACAGTTTGAGAGAGGCGTTGTAACCCTTGAGATTGAAAATGAACCTGTAAAAAATAGGTGCCGTAATGTTGCCACTGGGCAAAATACCAGGTAAATACAGGTGCAATTCCTAAGAGTAAACCTATCCAGAAATAGAGGCTTCTCAATAATGCCACCTGTCTATCGGCGAGGAGAAAACCAAATGCGATCGCACCCAACGGTACCACCAATAAGCCTTTCGTAAACGTGATCAGTCCCAAGCCCAATCCCACACCCACAGCCCAACGCTTATCCTGATAGGATTTGAGTAGGCAAAACAGCAACAACAGGAAGAAAGATACTGCTGTACCATCCAGCATCGCTAAACGTCCATGACGGACGACAGGCAAAAGGGTTAGGTAAACGCTAGCTGCAAAAACGGCAGGTAGAGACTGACGAAAAAGTTCTCGCCCTAGTAAATAAAGTAAGGGCACGCCGCAAGCTGAAAGGAATGCGCCAGGGAGACGGGTGGTAAATTCATTGACTCCGCCAATTTTGTAGCTTAAGGCAATCAACCAATCCATTAAAGGCGGTTTAAAAAGATATGGCTTTCCTTGAAGTGTGGGATAAAGCCAGTTACCAGTGCGATAAATTTCTCGGGCAACTAAGGCACGAGTTCCTTCATCCCAATCTCGTAAGGGTACGTTTCCCAAAGCAATGCCCCAAAGGATAAGAGCGAACACAAAAAAAACGAAGCACCACTGTGTCTGTGACAGTGGACGATACGAGGTTATCGATAATTTACTCATGCGATCGCTCTTTTTTTACAAAGAAGGGCAGGAGGCAGAAGGCTCCAAGGCAGGAGGGAAAAAAACTTTAGTCACTGTTTGTATCCCACATTTTTTAGACGAG
Source organism: uncultured bacterium (assembly GCA_966675205.1). Lineage (GTDB taxonomy): Bacteria > Cyanobacteriota > Cyanobacteriia > Cyanobacteriales > Coleofasciculaceae > JBFLZA01. Next base: position 4,940 of record CBKWLJ010000030.1, on the reverse strand, counting down.
GGAACATAAAAGCCCTGGAGCATTCTATCTTCTGCTTTCTCAACAGCCAGTTTTTCTATGGCAATAAACCCAAATACCGTTGCAAGGCTTGACGCATAATATCAACTGGCGGTTCTTGTCCTACCCAAATTTTTAAAGCGGCAGCCCCCTGCTGCACAAGCATTTCCAATCCATCGATCGCAATTGCCCCCTGTTGTTTTGCTTGTTGCAAAAACAGTGTGGGGTTAGGGGTATAAATTAAGTCATAGGCGATCGCACTCGGACGTAACAACTGCATTGCTGCTTCATCCAGAGGGGATTGCTCAACCTTCGGATACATTCCTATTGGAGTTGTATTGACTACCAAGTCAGTTTGCGGTATTACTTCGCGAAGTTCTTCCCAACGATGAACCTGGATGGTTACAGGTAAAGGAGCATCCCCCCAACTTTGCTGAAATTGACTCAACTTTTGCACGTCGCGCCCGACAACGTGAATTTCAGGACAACCGAGTTGGACACAACCCACAACGACAGCCCTTGCTGCCCCACCATTCCCTAAAATGACAGGAGTGATTTGACTCCAATTCCGATCCAACGCTTGCAAGGGAGCAATAAAGCCTTGCACATCAGTATTAGTACCACTCCAACCTGTTTGGGTGCGCCAAACGGTGTTTACAGCTCCAACAGGTTTAGCGATATTATCAACTTCGGATAACAGGGAGATAATCCCTTGTTTGTGAGGAATGGTGACATTGAAGCCAACTAATTCAATCGCTTCAAAACCTGCGATCGCAACTCCCAAATCGGCTTGTTTGATCGGGAAGGGAAGGTAAACGTAATCCAGCCCCATGTGTGCGATCGCAGCATTTTGCATCACGGGTGAAAGGGAATGCTCAATAGGATCGCCAATTACACCCAGTAGTTTAGTTTTACCTGTAATCAATTGCATCAATGCTCCTATCCGGTTGTTCTGTCGCTTTGTGTGCTTGATATCGTGTCCGGTAGCATCGTTATGTTATCGGTAAAATTTGTTCAGGGTTCATAGTTAAATAAAAGTCATGGGTAGGGCGATCGCATTTCGATATTTTGGCAAATTTGGGATGCACCCCGTTATTTAGTCCTTCGGACTCTTCCATATTCTCAGATTCAAGCTACAGCGAACTGAGGGAGACTAACAGGTTCGGCAATTTGCCGCCCAACGGCTGCTGCCATTGGCTTTAAGCTGTGAACCAAATCCACCATATCGTCCAAAGAAAGTGCCTGACGCGCATCGGACACTGATTTTTCCGGTTCTGGGTGACACTCGATAATCAGCCCATCAGCCCCACAAGCGACAGCCGCTTTGGCTAAAGGAGCGACTAATTCCCGCTTTCCGACAGCATGAGAAGGGTCTACAATCACAGGCAGGTGAGTGAGTTGCTTGAGTGCCGCTACTGCCCCTAAATCTAGAACATTGCGGGTGTAGTTATCGAAACTGCGGATACCCCGTTCGCACAATACCACTTGAGAGTTGCCGTGACTCATAATGTATTCTGCTGCCATGACGAACTCCTCAATCGTGGCGGCAAGTCCCCGCTTCAGTAATATCGGCTTTTCTACCTCACCGAGTGCTTTGAGTAAATCGAAGTTTTGCATATTCCGGCTGCCAACTTGAAGCATATCAGCATGGGCAGCAATGGATTCAATTTGACTAATGGACATGACTTCAGTCACAACCGGGATATTGTAGCGCGATCGCACCTGTGACAAAATCTCTAGACCTTCCACGCCTAATCCTTGGAAGGAGTAGGGAGAAGTCCGAGGTTTGAAAACGCCTCCCCGTAACGCTTGAACGGGCGCACGTTGCAGTTGTTGGGCGACGGTTTCCATTTGCGAGTGACTCTCGACGGCACAAGGTCCGCTAATAATCACAAGTTCTTTACCACCGAAAGCAACTTGCTCTGAGAGTCTGACAATCGAGTTGTGGTTAGAATGATTTGCGAGTGTAAGTTTGGCATTCAACATGGGTTTAGATTCCTAAAAAAAAACCCGGCCTCCTTATTAGGTTCCGGGTGTGGACAAAAGTTGGCAATACTTTATCTCCCGGAACCGTATCTGGGCCAAAAGTAAAAGCCGAAAAACCAGCTACCAAGGGATGTTGTCACACTGAGCGGGTGTGACCAAAACTTTGTTTCGGAGGGGAAAGAGGAAGGGGGAAGGGGGAAAGGGGAAGAACTAGAAACGCAAGTTGGTCTCAAGCCCAATTTATTAATGGAGAGGAAAAACAAGATCATTGCGTCCAGCAATATTTCTACGTCCTCCCCTATCGCCCCTACATTAATGTTGGTCGTTCCCTTTTCCCTTTTCCCTTTTCCCTTTCCCCTACCCGAAGGGCTTGACTGATTTGCCCCTATAAAACAAAAGACCGCAGCTTTTGTTCTGCGGTCCACCGGGTCGGTTCCATGAGGAACTGTATTCACCACCGGTGAACCTCCCTAAACCAAAAATAAAAGTAGTAGCGGCTGCTGAACATAAACTTGGTGCTGGAATGAAATAGGTTGTCAGATAGCTGTAATGAGCATACCCTAGCAAGCTCAGTAGGGAGACGTCAATACCTTCTAGCGATAAAGTGGCAAATTCTAGGATTTCTTAGCAGCAAGCTGGCTCTCCGTAAAAGAGATAGAATTTACGCCCTATTCCGCAATAATGTTTAATTTAATTAATTTTTTTGCCTGTAAGATAATTTTAATCCTTAGAATGTCTACCTTAAGATCGATTAATTTTAGCTGCCATCTCTAACCTTTGAACCAGGTAGTATTTTAATGCCCCCTTTAATCTGGGGAATAGATAGAAGCCTGGAAAATTCAATATTTTAAATAGCAAAATGTTGAATTTAGATTTAGCAATAATCTTTCCAGACTTCAATCAAGAAGACCTTCAATGAACCTGAATGATCAGATTCAAGAATTGAAGCAAATTTACTTAAGCTTATAATTCTGATTCTGATATTATTCACCTTTTTTAAGGTTCATTGTTTTCACTAGATTGTCGTTAAGAGAAACAAAAATTATGAAAACCAAACTTTTTAGAACCAATCTTTTGTCACTCGGTATTCTTTCTGCTTTTTCCGTGACTCCGCTACTCGTTGGTGGTCTATCAGTCAATGCTCAGGAGGCTGCTCCTGGGATGAATGAGTTCCCCACTCAAACAGCACCTGGTACAGTACCTAATCAAACAGCACCTGGTACAGTACCTAATCAAACAGCGCCTGGTACAGTACCTAATCAAACAGCACCTGGTGTAACACCAACTCAACCCGGTACCTTAAGCAATTACTCTCCTGAGACTGCTCCCCTGCTGGCTATGGGGACGCGAGGAGCAACCGTTACTGAGGTTCAGAATTTCTTGAGGTCTCAAGGATTATACAATGGTTCGATTGATGGCATCTATGGGCCCCAAACTAGGTCTGCTGTCATGCAATTCCAGCAACGTCAAAACCTAGCCAGCGATGGTATTGTTGGAACTCAAACTTGGGAAGCTATGTTAAACCAAATCCAACAACAAAATGCAGGAGTCTAAAATTTTCTGAGTTGGTAGGAATAGACGGTACGCAAAACTTAGGAAATATAAATCGGATATCCAGCTAACGTTGACGTCAGTTTTTAGACAAATTATGAGGGTTACATAGAACCTCTAAGGGAAGGTGGAAAATGCCCACCTTCCTCTTCAGGATAGTGTCAAAACCAGCTATACTAAATCTGGGTTAGCTACCTCTTTTTTGATGGAGATAAGGTAGATGGCAGATGGAAAAGAAGACTTAAGCTAAAAAGGGAGTTGTCAAGGCTGATTTAGTATTACTTAAGTGTTCAATAATTGCAAATATTGGCTAAATCTTTCAAAAAGTATTTATTAAGAAGGAAGTTTTATTCCATCAATTCTAATTTGAGATATACACCTATATTGAATAGTTGATCTAGACGTATAAGCGAAGTTATTGTCGGATAACTCCTAACGTTCAACCTTCTAACTTTCCAACCTGGGCTACGCCCCGCTGCGCTAACAATCTATTTTCAAGACAGCCACCCACGAGCAATTGCCCACAACGAAAAAAATGAAAAATTACCTCTCCTGACTCCTGAATTCTAACTCCCTGACCCCTGACCCCTATTTTCAAGCTAGTAGCAATCATCATTTCTAATGCTGCCATCCGGCATGATGGTATTACAAAACTTAGCACCGCTTAGGTTTGCTCCCTCTAAGTGAGCATGAGTTAAATCTGCTCTACGGAGGTTAGCCCAGCTTAAGTTAGCCTGGTTTAGTATTGCTCCCTTCAAATTGGCAGCACCGAGATTGGTATGATTTAGATTGGCTCCCTTCAGATTTGCCTCACATAGGTCTGCTTTTATCAAACTCGCTCGATGCAGATTAGCTCCACTGAGGTCAGCTTCATGCAAAATTGATTCATTTAACGTGGTTTGGCGTAAGTCAGTTTTACAGAGATTGGCTTGATAAAGGTTAACCTTTGTTAGGTTAGCGCCACTTAAGTTGGCATGGTGAAGATTTGCTTTTAATAGATCAGCTCTCATTAATTGAACTTTACGCAAATCTACTCCATTCAGGTTCGCTCTATGAAAATTACGTTCTCCTGTTAGATAAAGCCGTTTTAGTTCATCAGTATCCATATCCTTGCCTTTTGCATTTCTGCCCTTGTCTAGAATTGGCGATCGCACCTTGAGCCAGTATTAATAAATTATCTGAGTTATCTGGATCATTATATAAAAAAGCAAATACCCTACCTAGACGCTATGGGAATAGGTAGGGAATGTTCAATAATCAAAAATGACGTTTAGACGTTGAGCCTGGATTAAGCTTCGCTTTCAATATAGATGAAGAAAAGTGCAAATACCACAAGAGGTAAGAGCCAGGTAACTACGGGAATCAGAATCCAGGGTAAGAATGAAGCTGCATATGCTCCTGTCATA
>CBKWLJ010000029.1:0-36185 GCA_966675205.1 uncultured bacterium | reverse complement strand
AACTAGAAGCTTGGGAAGAGTGGCTTGATTTAACCAATCAACTTGATGAGCGCTATAAAGTGTTTGGATGCAAGGGGTGTCGATACTTTGTCGGCTCAGAAGATGGGGGTAATTTCTTTGTTTGCGCCATGCATCCTTATGGAAAACGGTGTTGTGAGGATAAAGAATAAATACAAAAGAAAGACCGCCAGCAAGCTGGGAACATTAGACACGTTTTGTCAACCTTTGTACGATCAAGAGGTGAAACCATGATTTTAAATCCCAACGTGATTTCTGTTTACGCTGGTACACCCATTGAGGAAATAAACGCTATTCCCGGATTACTTCAAGAATTGCAAGCTATGTCACGGGATTGCCAAATACCAATTCATAGTGAAAACCGTGAAGTTTATCTGGGAGCTAATAGAGCTCGTGTTCGAGAAATCGGTGAACGGTTCAATAAGGCAGGCGGCTACAATCTGATGCTCTGGGCAGCTAAACAAATTCCTCTACACGATCAACGAGAACTTGAATGCGCTTGGCATGAGATTGGTGAATGGCAATCATGAAGGAAACTGATTATCCCTGTTGGCTCTCCAAAAAAGATTTACACATTGCCCAACCTCTAGTTGAAAAAGCTGGATTTATCTATTGCGGAAAAGATGAGGATTTCATCCCCTACGATGAAGAACTTGGTACTGGCTATAAGTTAGCTAAGTGCTATGGCTGGCAACTGGCTAGCGCTTATGGTGACGTAGCTCTAGAAGCCGTTCGAGATGGAGCAGTATTTGGCAAATGCCTGGAAGTTCTGCCCGATATCGACTTTAAAAAAGAAGTGAAACTTGCTCTCAAAATTATCAAGGAAGCAGCTAAAAATTGGGAGGAATCACATCCATCCGAGTTTGAGCAGTTGTCTTTGTTGTGAAAGGAGGTCTAAGTGGGTGGGTGAAACTTGCGATCACGTTCATCAAACTTCCACCCCGACCGCTGCTCTAAATATTCTTGGGAAGTCAGACCAAGCCTCTTGGCTTTAGCCGACAAGTTATTAGGGCTTTCTCCGATCTGCCTGCAAAGTTCATTTTGACTCAGCCCTTGACCGGAGCCAGTGGAGGGCGCTTTCGAGACGCTTTGGCTCTCACCCCGCTCTGAAGTTGCAGGAGCTATAAATTTTGGTTGCCTGGGAACCTTTGGTTCAGCTCTCAGGCGGCGAATTCCCCCAACTCTTTTTCAAGAGCCTCCAGCCGTTCTTGCAAAGGAGCTATCCTGGCTTCAATCCGCTGATCTAGCTCGATGTACACGTTTTGTGTAGGAGCTGTGTAAGTCTCTTCAATACCGAGCGCTCTTTTAAGCAGGGTAAGCCCATACTCGCTTCTACTCATGGAATGTTGCTTGGCTTGTTCCTCAATTGTTGCCAGTAGGTCTGAGCTAAGGCGAATCGTTATAGTTTTATCCAAGTTCTCTTTAGGCACAGCAAGCACCTCTTCTCCTAGCTGTTACACCAGTTGTACACAAATATTACACAATTTGCTAGAAGCCCCTTGACAGGATTGTATACAACTGTGTACATTAAATACACGTCAAGCTGGACAATCGCTTCAACGGCTAACGCCAAAAAGTCCAAGAGGGCAATCGCTACAAGCCCTGCACATCAAGACAACATAAGAAATTTTGACAAAATGGAAACTCTTGCATTCGCTACACTACTGTTTGTTGTGTATTTTTGCTTTGGTTGCTACCTTCTGCACGATCCAAAAGCTTCCGTCACAGCGGACACCCCTACTGTGCCAGTTAGGGCGGCGGCAACTTTAACTGTCACACCACAAAAAAAGCCCGTTGCGCTAGAACCCACCACTATTGTCGCAGTGGCTCCTCAAGAACCAAGCCAAGACGTTTCCTCAGAACCAATCGCTGCTGGAGAAGAGGCTCCAATCGCTTCCGAAGAAACAGAACCAGTCCAAGCAGCAGTAGAAGAACCCACAAAAGTTGAAGACGCACCATCTTCACAGATCTCCCCAACACTTGAACAGCTACTCTTAGGCATTGACCTCGACAAACTTCAACTAAGACCCGCACGGAAAATTGCTGGAAGACTCAACATTCAACAGAAGGTTAACGGCAAAGACCAACCTCTCGGATTCCTTCGCGCTCAGATCAAGAAGCGGCTTTCGGAGCAGCCCCAGGAAGTTGCCCCGGTAATTGAAGAAATTCTCAGAGCCAGCTAAAAGTTGAGGGGCGACCCGCCGCATAAGTCGCCCCGCCTCTCCTCCCATAAGGGTTTAACAATGATATATTTACCCCCCAGTAGGAGCTGCTGGGGGTCTTTTATTAAGGTTGTCGGTGGGAACCCACCGGGGGCGGCGGGGCTTTACGGCAACCATCGGATTGAAAATCGATCCAAAAACCGAGAGCTTATCCCCGCTGGTCGCCTACCCCCACTCGCCCCCTGTCTTTTTCTCTAGAGCGATCGCTTCTCCACTGAAACAATCAAGCGCAACTTGTGGTAGTTGTATTTCATCCTGGACAGTCCTAGACACATCCGATGGAAATTGATCGCGTTCCCGTTTCACAGCTTCCTTCACGCTATGGCATTGCTCGTTCTGCCCTCTATACTCGCCTCAAAGACTTAAAAATCGAGCCAGAGAAGCAGGGCAAGAAAGCGTTTGTCAATGCGAATCAACTGCAACAACTCGATGCTTTGCACTCTCATATCCAGAAGGGTGGAACCACGGGAGAGTTTTTGAAGCAGCAAGATAGTCCAGGACAGTTGCCAACAGAAGATAGTCCAGGACAGTCCAGTACAATCATTCAGGACAGTCCTGGACAAATAACAACATCTCCGACTGCTGCTCTGGCGACAGTGGTAGAAGCGATAGTCAAGCGCTTGATGCCTGCGCCTAGTCAGTTGTCCTATTTACGAGAACTAGAAGAGGCTTGCACTCAACAGTGGTTACTCAGTACTTCTGAGCTAGCTGACCTATTGGGACTGACACCAGGAACTATTACAGATTACGGCGAAGAGTTTTCCGATGCTGGTTTCACATTCACCAGAGCTGGTAAGCGCAAAGGTGGGGAGATAGCCTGGAGGATTGGCAAGCCAAAACGTCCTAAGTGATAGAACCTGTCTAGTTTGCATCAGGAGTTTCCGTCTGTCCGCTGTTGAAATATAGATGGATATAGTTTATCTACAAAAGCGACTATTCCTGAATAGGGCAAAATCTTCTCTAGAAGAAAAGTGTCAACGGTTCCTAAGCCTAAGCCGACAAGAGTACCTACTCCAGGAACAAACCCAGCAAGAGTAGATAATACTAATCTTGATGTTTTTCCTGCCTTGCCCTGTGCAAAAACTCCTAGTTTTGAACGAAGACTATTGAGTTGATCAATGATTTCAGAGTCGCTAGCAGTATCAATTTTCCTAAGCCATTCCCGAAATTCCCTAATTTCCTTGCTGCTTCGCACTTCGAGCAGTTTTTCTATGTCCACTTTTGGGCTGGAATCAACTATGACATCAGGAAACTCTTTAAGCCTGAAAACACGATTGAAATTTTCTTCTGTCTTGTTAGGATCGCAGGCTCTGACGAGAAACTCTAGCTTGTCGCCAAAGAGTGGGGTTTCACTCTCTAAGAAACCTGACAATGCATTATGTACTTTCATCTCAGCTATTCGTTGATTTAAGCCAGCTATACCAAGAACTGCTTTTTCTACAACTTTGTGAACTTCTACTTCATCTAAAGAAAAAGTTTCGACAAGATTAGTTTCTACTCGAAAATGCTGCTCATCAGTCTGATGCAGCCTAATTGAGAAATCATCAGGTTTAGCTTTGATTCCTTTTTCTTTTTCTAGAGCGATTGCTGTAGCTAATTTGATGCCTCTATTACTTGCAAGCTCGTTATTTGTCTGTTGCAAAAGTTCCGAATCATAGTCTTGTAAATAATTTTTTTCAAGGGCTTCTACAACCGCTTGTTTCAGCTTCTTAATTTGATTATTGTTTAGATCTGGTGTTCCAACTTTTTTGAGTTGAGCGCTAATCCATTGTCTTCGATCATCGGCATATCCATATAAGACACTGTAGCTGCCAAGAGGCAGAGCTTTACCACCTGGAACAAGAAAGTCAGTTTGACCAACTTGGCTTACCAGACGAACTTCACAAGAGATTCGCAAAGCACCGGAAGAGAGCAATGCTAATGTACCCTCAAATCCAAATGCCTTAACTAGACAGGGTATTTCACGAAGATTTGGAGAGTAAAGAATAAAAGTATCAAATAAAAGCAACTTGTTGACTAAAGACTGTAGGTTAAAAAAGTCTGTTTCACCCTCATCTTTAGGGTTTGAACATAATCCGAATAGACTATTATAAAAATCCATAATAATATAGATTCTAATGGTTTCTTGCTAAGTGACATAGTACGAGATGCAGCTTAAGTATCTCTTAGTTTCTCTAAGTGAGGTGGTAAATCTATTTCAAAAGGCTCTTCAATCGGAGTTGTTTTAATACCACAAAGTTCTCGTAAATCTCTAATTTTTCTAATGAGTGTCAAAATTAATGCGCCATTTTGATCTAATCCCCAAATATCTTCTTGATCTAAAACAACTATAAACTTTTCTGTTTTGGCATGGAAAATTGCTTGACGAAGTCTACAATCTCTAATCGCTCTTTGTCTAGTAGTGTCTTTTCTATCTGGGAAACCAGCGGCTCCCATCAAAGTAAAAAATATTCCTAGTCCAGCTCCAGTTAAAGTTAAATCCATAATGCTACAGAGCCTAGCAAAGTCTTTATCAGGTAACTTTTCCATTTTAGCCTTTGCTTCAATCACTATATCTCTTCGAGTAAAAGGAAGATAGAGTTGCTCACAAATAACTCTCCAATTTTGGTTATCTCCACTTACAAGAAGATCGTACTGAGCTGATGGAGACTGATAACTCTTGTAACTACTAGTACCTTTTAAACCTAAAAAAGCTAAATAAACAATTTGTTCTAATAGCGTTCCACGAAGCTGTAATTGTGCTTTTGTCGGTTTTTCTATCTCTAAAAACTCTTTTAGTTGTCTTAGATACTCTGAAAGTCTTTTATCCGGAATGTATAGATAAGAGGCAAGCTTATCTGCAATTGGATTATCTCCATTGAGATGCTCCAAAGCATCTATAATAATTTCAATATAATCCTCTTGGCTCGGCATAATAAACTAAATAAATTCGATAGGCTCAGTGGTTAATGCTATGGAATCAAAAGACAATTCTTTGTAATCTTCTATGACTTTCTCACAATTAGGACAAACATAAGGTAAATTGGGAAATCCAATACCAAAAGGAATGGCATCCACAAATTCTTCTGTGCAAATATGATAAATAAGAAGCTTGTTTTTGCTGAATCCCTCAGTTTCTAAAGCCGTCAGAATAATAAGCGCCTTAGAATAAGTTATTCCTAAAAGAACAGCAATCTGATGTGGCATTGCTGTTTCAGGTGAATTTCTAAAATGTCTAGTAAGTTGTTTCCTCTGCTCACTAGACAAAAAATCTAACTGCTCTTTACAAACGAAGCTGGCCATCGCCTTAGCCTCAAAGACCGAGTTCCATAAGAAGAAAATTTAGTACTTTTGTACTACCACCATAATAATCCATATAGCACCTTAAATGTTTAAGAGAATCTTGGCTTTGTCCAGGTCTAAGACCAAAGTAGCAATGTGCCTTAAAGCAATTCTCCCATTTAGTCTTATAAGATAAGCCTGAGGAGTCCTCTTCAGCTAATCTCATTTTCTTGTCTAAGCTAAATTCATAAGATTTAGTTCCCCACTCTTTTATAAGAATACGTAAAAGAGCAGTTTCACAGTGATTTAGTTTTTCTAAGTCATCTAAGAAACCAAGAGTCTCTAATGAAGACTGGGCTAGCTTTCGCGCAAGAACTTCTAAACCCCTTACATTAATTTCCTCTATTTTTCTAGAACTATGGACATTCAAAACAACTCCAGATGCTTCGGCTCTAATTCTTAGGTGTTGCCATTTATAGTTGCAATTATTTAGATATTTATCCCACATGTTATGGAGGACTAATCTATGTAGCTCAATATCGAACCATTCACCTTGCAAGCTACCAGATAGCTCCTCAAAAAAATTCGGAATATGTTTCCAAAAAGGGAATTGGACATCCGCATCTAATTCTTCTTCAGTTAGATGAGAATATGTAAATCCGTTCCAAGATAAAGCGACATAGTTATTACCAACTTCAGCAATAATTGACCATCTTCTACGACGTTGTTCAAATTGGCTGGCTTCACCTCTTCCAATCTGAATGTAGTCAGAAATTTTCAGGGTACGAATATACCACTTTCTATTACCGATAGAATCACTGATTGGACCATACCAACCCTCATCGCCAAATTCTTGTAAGAGTAAATTAGGTGATTTTAACGTAGGTGTCTTTGTATGACGACCTTGTTTTATACTCAACCACATTCTTGGTTGATTTACGTATGCAAGTAGGACTTTCTCATATGAAAGTTGCCCATTTTTAATAAAATCAGCAATCCGTAAAGCTGTGTCTTGCTTTCTTTCAGTCCTTGGTGCTGAAGAAGTAAGGCTTTTTAAGGCTCGATCGCTAAACTCTCGGCTAGACAGGAAATTGACGCAGAAATCATATCCTGGTGAAAACCCGTTATCTACAAAAGCATTAGAACTCATAAAACATTGCTAGTTCTGTTATTAGGCGCAACAATTGAAGATGTCAGTTTTCAAAAAATATCGATTCAAAAAACTGTACGTTTTCTCCAAGAATGGTAGGGAGACGTTAGAGATAGCATCTTTCTCAAAACTTTTTTTACCTCTCCCACTTCTTCTATATTGTGGGTCGATGCCACTAATACTCCAGAGTAGAATCTTCAACAGATCCAGTCAACTTTTGGTCATTAACTGTCCTGGCTTTTCTTCAACGATTGAGCTTCATCAGTAGTTGGGGCGGAGCCATAGACACCAATGATGCTCTGTGCCTAGCATATCTAATAAGTTCTCACGCACCCTCTTCATGTCGAGTAATGGGCAAGGCTCTGTATCGGAATCAGGCATTAGAGCGCCTGATGCAATAGCCACGGCAATGGTATCGATCAATACTCTGGCGGTTTGGCTGGTTGATGCTGGACTAGATAAGAGTGCGATCACGCAGTGGAAGTTCAATGCGCTAGCCAAGAAATTCCCTGATCTAGCCGATATTATTGAAGACGCTAAAAAACTCATCGGTTCTAGTGCGACCGTTCCAGAAGTCGGTATGACCGTATCTGAAATTGCTTCTCGGTTGACTTCTGAATTGGGACGAAAAATCAAACCTGCACAAGTGAACCAAGGATTGGTTGAGTTGGGCTTCCAGGTTCGTCCGGATAACGGCAAAAGAATCTGGCAGTTGACGGAGAAGGGGAAGGGGTATGGCTTCAGTCGTCTAGCCACCTCTCTAACAAATGACTGGTCTGGCCCACAAGTGACTTGGGGAGAGATTGTTATCCCGGTTCTCATTGATTATTTTGAATCGACTGCCTTCTGTTTACCCCAGACTGATGAAAATCGCCAGGGTTCAGTAGACGTACCGACGCCTAACGATTCAAAATCGGAGCCTGCGCCAGAGTCAAAGAGTTGGATGCTCGGTGATCGCGTTAAAGCCAGTAAGAAGAAGGTAACGGCTAGCCAACGGATGCACATAGAAATGGAGGCGGCTGAGGCGTATAAGGAACGGCACGGGAAACCCCCGGCTAAGGAACAAGTTAAAGGCAAGTACGTAGATGTCTACCCCGCCGCCGATTTGGATTTGCTAGATGCAGCGATAGAGCGAGTGTTGAAACGTTATGCAAAAAGCAACTAGTAGGGGAAAACGTAGTGTAGCTTTAACCAGGGGCAATTACTTCTCGTACCTAGCGCCCAATCACTTAGATAAACTTTGTTTATATGAACAACGAAAGAATAAGGGTTTGATGTATTTCAGAGAGCCAAGTGATTGATAAGTTTCGCTTAAGCCTCACGGACTGAGGGAAAGAGGCAACGAATTTACGAGGTTCCAGAGGTTTACACCGGAATAATGCAGTATGTCGGTGTAAGCTAAGTTTATGAAAATAGACCGACATGACCAAGCCAAAATCTTATCAAAAGATGAGATCAATAGACTATTTAGTGTAGGACTAAAAACAGCACGCGATCGCGCCCTGTTCGGAGTGTGTCTCTACACCGGCACCCGCATCGCTGAAGCCTGTGCCCTGCACACCAAAGATGTCTATTCCATAGATGGCAGCGTCAGACCCCGCGTCACCATCCGTAAGGCGACAACCAAGGGCAAGATTTCCACCCGCTCAGTCCCAGTCAATCCAGAACTTAGAAAGCTGCTGGAAGCCCATAGCTCTCCAAAGGTCTATTTGTTCCCAGGACGGCACGGCAGAGGGCATATCCACCCCGACTCCGCCGATAAAATTCTCAGAGCGGCACTGATTGAACTAAGGATTGAGGGAGCCAGCACGCACAGCTTCAGGCGAACCTGCCTCACCCAGATGCACAAGAGCGGTGTGCCGCTCAAGGTAATTCAGCAGATTTCAGGTCACAGGACTTTAGCGGCACTGCAAAAATACCTGGAGGTACTCGATGAAGATTTGGAAGCTGCTGTCGATACTTTAGTGTTTTAAATAACCACTCTGAATTAACACCCCTCGGCTGGTTGGTTGATAGACCAGGGTAAAGATAACAACTCTACAATCTAATTTTTTTGATTATGGGAAGATTTTTAAATACTCGCCAAAAACATATTGATATTTATAAAGAATTAATAGGAATTAAATCTGGATTTGTGCTGACTGAAGAACAGTTCATTGAGTTGCTTGAGGCAACTCATAAAGATATTGAACAGGCTAGCTTCGTAATGGGTGGAGCTAAGAAATGGTGGCAGGGAGATAAAGATGAAGTTGTTTCAATCAGAGGGGAAAATATAGAAGCTAACATTATCTATGTAATGCACAGCCTAGGCGCAATTCCGGATCGTCGGACATCAATCGATATTCTAAGAGATTTTGTCAAACAACAAAGCATAGATTCTCGAACTGATTATTGGTATTTTTCTGAAGTTTTTGGCACGGCTTCAACGGTTTTACACATTACAGAGTTTTTCCCAGAAATGCTACCCACGCCACCTATTGAATTACATATTATGTCTGTTATAGAAAGTTTTAAAAAATCACATGATTATCAAGAATTTCATCGAAGAAGTTTTCTCAATCGGAATCTACCATTACAGAGAAAATGGGATGGTTTGCTTCCACTATCTGAGCTATTTGAAAGCGAAGATAAGCCAATAAACACGATGCCAGAACAATATTTTGATCAACGATATATTGACTATCTATATGCTCAAGAGAGTAAAGTTCAGAACATCCAATGGCGTCAATTCGAGTATTTAACTGCTGAGTATTTTCGACGTAACGGCTATGAAGTTGAAGTTGGTCGAGGCAGAGGAGATGGAGGTAAGGATGTAGCTGCAAGAAAAAGAGAGGGAGTTGCAGGGCCAGATTTAGTTCTGATTCAATGCAAGCGTAATGCTAATTCAAATCCAGTTGACATTGATACTGTCAAGGCTTTTTGGACAACTATAAACGAAGATGGAGCGACGAAAGGACTTATAGTAACTACAAGCCGATTGACTAGCGGTGCCCAAACTTTTTGTGATGCACACAAGTATAGGCTTACATCAGTGGATGGTAAAACTGTTCGATTATGGCTTAAAAATCTTGCTTCGCATCAAGGAAAAGCATTATAGAAAAACACTAAATCTTTCTACCTTTAATTTCAGTAAATGAGTTGGCTGTCGAGAGAGAAGCTATCATTACGCAGTTCATTGGCTTTGACTAGGTTCTCCAGTTACCTGATGGGGTAGCAGCTTTGACTCTTTACGAAGCCCTGTGGGGAGAAATTGATCAATTTCTGAATCAGAAAAAGTCAATTCTTCGTCCTTCTTAAGAGCCTTTTGTGCTAAACCATAAGCTTTTGATGAGGTTATCGGTACTTTTGAGTAGATCGAGGCAATAGCTTCATCAAGCTCATTTCGTGCCTTTCGGGCTTCTTCAATAGAAATTGACCCCATTTGTAAATCACACAGAAGAGAAAGATATTTCTCTCTTAATAACCAGAGATCAGTTGCTGCTTTCTTATTTTGAACTGCTAGTTCAGCTAAATTTTGATTTTTTACATAGATATTCAGAAATGACAGTATAGCTGACAAAATGGCTGGTAATACTGGCGAAAAAGTCTGATTTTCCTTAACAAGCAATGGCAAAATGCTTCCAGTAGTGAGAACAGAAAGAACAATCTGCAATAGTTTAATTCGATTATCTTTTTGTTTCAATAAATCAGCTTCTTTTTCATGAGTTTTCTGGGTATATACAAGTCGTCCATAAGAGTCTCTAATCTGAGCGATTAAAAGATTATTTTGTTGGGAATCTGTTGCCAAAGACTTGCCTCCATATTTTATTAGCTAAATGTTTTTTTTCACTGACTTCTAGACTAATAGCTTCTTCTACAAGAGTATAGCATTTGTTAGCTTTCGGCTCAAAACTACCTTTTCTCCATACACGGTATTTGCTTCCAGGTGTTAACCAGTATTCCTGTTTCGGCTTTTGTTTTGAAAGGTACAGAAGAAAGTCACGTATCATTTGATCATAATGCGAATAAGAATCTTTTCTATACTTCCACTTGCCAATAAAATTATAAGCTAGTGTATCAATCAGAATACCACTAATAGGAACTCTCCATTTTTGTTTCCATGCTCGAATCATGCGGCACAGCGCTTTTAAATTTCCGCTACAATTGTTGTTAACAATTGAAATTGCTTGAAATTCAGCTTTAGGATTTGTGTATTTCCACTTTCCTCCAGAGTTTGAATCTGGGTAGCAATACTGACCATTCTCAGTAAGAAATGCTGGGACAACCTCAAAACGCATACCATCAGAAAATCCAACAACTACTACCTGTCCATCACCTTTAAGAGAAGTTTTCCATAAAGTAGTACGCAGCGAATTCTTGACGGCTTGGAGTAGAGCTGATTGACCATTTTTATGATAAGAATCGTATTGGGTATATATCTGTAGTGGTAAGGTTATTATCATATCAATATCACTACATCCGATTGCTGTGTCTCGTCCAAAAGACCCTACATAAAAGGAGTGTTTTGTTTCGGATTCGCTTTGCCAAAATTCTTTATTAAGTCGCTTAGTAATTGCTTTGCGGCGTTGAGCAATGACACCCCTATTATTAATTGCCAGTTTTTCTTCACAAAATTTCTTGAATCTGCTATAAGTACTCATGGCTAACCTTATTAATCAGTAGTTGCACGATGCCTGAGATATTGAATTACAATAAAGTGATTGATTCAGCAATATAAACTCTATGAAAATTCCTCTCAAAACAGCGAATTATTTCCTGAAGCATCCCCTCAAATTAGATTCAATAGTTCTTGAATTGACCTCTCTATTTGGTTAACTAACTTAGATAGGCTGTCCCATATATTTCTTTCCATTTCTGTCTAGCAGACCAGTTCATGCCCTTTGATTCATAGTCAATTGCTTCTTGGGCTAAGTTATAACAACGTTTAGCTTTATATTCAAACAATCCTTTCCTCCAAACGTATTGATTACTGCCGACAGCCAGCCAATATTGTTGATTAGTATTTTGATTTGCTAAATAGCTAAAATAGTCACGACTAAGCCAGTCATACCAAAAATATGACCTTTCTTTGTATTCACCATTTCCGATAATAAAGTTGTAGGCTAAAGTATCTATTAAAAGACCCCCCATTGGAACATCCCAATAGTTTTTCCATGCCCGGAGCATCCGACATAACCTCTTTAAATTACCTTTGTATAAAGTATCCATAAGTTGGATTGTATTAATTTCAGGTTTAGGATTAGTTTTTTTCCAGTTGCCTCCCTGGTTGGAATCGCGATAAGTGAAACTGCCATCTGAATTTTCAAAAGCAGGTACTACCTCAAACTTCATTCCATCTGATAAGGTAACAACAACCACCTGTCCATCACCACCTAGTGCTGTTCGTGAATAGGTTTTTAGAATGGAATTTCTGACATTTTGTAGCAGTGCAGACTGACCGTTATATTGGTAATTGTTGTATCTAATATAGAGCGCCTTTGGGAGAACGAATATCATATCCAAATCACTGAAGCCCCTAATGGCTGTATCTCTGCCATAAGAGCCAGCATAAAGGCTGTGTTCTGTCTCAGAAAATGAGTTCCAGAAGTCTATGTTGAGGCGTTTAGTAATAGCTTTGTATCTAGCCGAGATGTCACCCCGGTTGTTTATTGTTAGGTTGTTGCAAAAAGCTTGGAAATCTTCGCCGACACCCATTATTGCTAGCTAGCTCTAGACCAGGATATTAGTACATATGAACTATTCTAGACAAGCGCGACAGGTAGCGTGCAGTAGAGTTTATTTCAAACAAGCATCTGCTCAAGTTTTAGCTTCCGTTCCTCCCAGTCAGGCATTATCGAGCTGAGAAAATCATAAAAGTCACGGCTGTGATCTGGATGCTTTAGGTGGCATAGCTCATGTGTGATAACATAGTCAATGCATCTAGAAGACGCACGAATGAGTTCCCGATTGAGGATGATGCTGCCAGTAGCAGTTAGGCTGCCCCAGCGTTTGGAGAGACGACGGATAGAGAGGTTGGGGCGATCGCAACCGAATCGTTTGAATGGCACGAAGCAAAAGTCCAGGCGTTCGTTAAACTTCGTTCTGGCTCGCTCCAAATACCAGCTCTCAACCATTTCGCGTGTCGTGTCCGTGCAGTCAGGCTGAGGGGTCTGCACGTAAAGGTATCGCCCTACCAGTTTTACTGACGGCTGGGGATGTTTCTCGACTTTCAAACGATATTGACGCCCCAGGTAGAGATGTGTCTCTCCGCTAATGTATTGACGGGGGGGAGTTCGCGGCTCGAATTGACTAAAGTATTGCTGCTGCTTGAGAATCCAGCGAGCATGGTTCTTGACTCGTCTATCAATCTCTTCGACTGCTGCGCTTGAAGGGGCTTTTACAGAGACGTGCTTATCGGGATGGACGGAAATGTCCAAGGTTTTGCGATCGCAAAATGTCACCTCGTAGGTGATGCACTCGTCACCATAGGTAATGCTTCGACTGGCGCTCGTCATGCTGCCATCCTATTTCTAGCGAGTCGCAGGGATTGTTCGATGAGATCGTTCATCTCACTTTGGGTTAGATGAATATTATGCTCATCGCGCATTACATCATACAAGTAATCGTCAATATCATTCATCATGCCGTTTTGGACATCATCGTTATTGACCCAGTCCACGATAATTCGATTCTGAACGAGGTTGTGGATTGCGACTGCTGCATCAGCGCTGACGGACTGAACGGTTACGCGGTCATTGGCATGGGCTTCTACAAAAGGTTCGATTAACCCGAAGAAGGCAAGAATATCTGGATTGGCAAGCAATTCACTCGGTAAGCCATCATCTTTGCGATTGACAATTGCCTCTCGGATTTCTTGCACTCGTTGCAGATACTCTGCTTCAGAGATGCGCTTGGCGCGGAAAGCATCGATCGCCTGTTGAATCATCTCTGAAAACTTCTTATTAAAAGCTGGGTCTTCCTCCATGTGTTCGGTGATGGTACGCTTGATAGCACTGGCAATCGTGTCTGCTTTTGAGGCTGAAGTCTTTTGCTGCTTAATGACTGCCTCAACTGCTGCCTCATCATGAATATTGAGCGGCTCAACGATCTGAGTGATTTCGGTGGCTGAGATGTGGGTATCCAGCAGTTTTTGGATTTTGGGTTCCAAGTCGCGATAATCCACTGAGTCTGCGTAGCGGAGTTTTACCGAAGCTTTCAAGTTTTGGAAGCGCTTCAGATCCTTCTTATAGTTGTCGATTTTGTACTCTGGAGTTTCAGTGATGAACTTTTCTGAGGATAGGGCGATCGCCAACGTCTTGGCAAAGATGGAGAGCCGTTCGTAGAACTCATCCCGCCGTTTTTCATCCGCCAAGAGTTGCTCGTAAGCTTCTTCGTCGTGGCTGTTTTTGACTTCCTTGAAGAGTTCCCACAGATCGGCGTGACGTTGGGGTAGTTTATCAATTTCGACCTGGACGTTTTCCAGCGTTCCTTGCAAGTCATTGACTTCAAAACCTTGCCACGAGCTGTAGGTGGCGAGGGCTTTGTCCAATTCCTCCAAAACACCAGCGTAATCGACGACGTACCCAAACTCTTTTTCGGCTCCGGTTTCTTCATCGGAGTATAAACGGTTGACACGGGCGATCGCCTGCAACAGAGTATGCTCTCGGAAAGGACGGGTGAGATAAAGAACGGTGTTACGAGGGGCATCAAAGCCAGTCAGTAGCTTGTCAACTACAATCAGGATTTCTGGGTTATCGCCATACTGAAAACTATTGATAATTTGCTGAGTGTATTCCCGTTCGGAGCCGTAGCGCTCCATCATCCGTTTCCAGAATTTGACGATTTCATCATCGGGTTCTCGATCAACTTCGTCATACCCTTCGCGGCTATCGGGTGGAGAAATAATGACTTCAGAAGTGACGTAGCCAATCTCATCCAAGAACTGTTTGTATTTCAGAGCCGCTTTTTTCTTAGGGGCAACTAACTGAGCTTTGAACCCAGTGCCTCGCCAGTTTTGGCGGTAGTGTTCGCTGATATCGAAGGCTCTGCAAAAAATTGTTTGTTCCGTTTCGTGGAGTTTGGAGGCGTGGCTAAATTTTCGCTTCAGGTCAGCTTTTTGTTTGTCAGTTAACCCTTTGCAAAGTTTCTCGAACCAGGCATCAATTGCCTTCTGATTGACTTCCTGTTCACTGTGGCGACCCTCGTAAAGCAGGGGGACAACAGCACCATCTTCAACAGCTTTATCGATTGGATATTCATCAATAATGCCGCCAAATTTTGCGAGGGTATTCTTTTCTTTTTTCATCAGGGGAGTGCCGGTGAAGCCAAGGTAACAGCCATTGGGGAAAACGCGCCTCATTTTTGGATGGAGGCTGCCGTACTGACTGCGGTGGCTTTCATCAACCAGGATGAAAACATTTTTGGAAGGGTCTTCAAATTTCCGCACGTTCAGGGCGGCGGAGAATTTGTTGATGAGAGTGGTGATAATATTGGCTTTGTTTTCTTCAATCAATCCAATCAAATGACGACCGGAGGCAGCCTGTTCTGGATGCATTCCACAACTGGCAAAAGTCTTTTTGATTTGGTCGTCTAGATCGACGCGATCGGTAACAAGGATGATACGTGAATTGGGAATGTTTGGATCGAGTGCTAGCGCTCTCGCCATCATTACCATCGTGAGGGATTTCCCTGACCCTTGGGTATGCCAAATTACGCCCCCTTGCCGCCGTCCCTGAGCATCGAATTGTTTGACCCGCTGGAGGATGTTTTTGACGGCAAAGAACTGCTGGTATCGGGCAATTTTCCGCACGCCTGCGTCGAAGACAGTGAACTGGTAAGTCAGGTCTAGCAGCCGCTCTGGGTGACAGAGACTATAGAGGGCGCGGTCTTGTTCGGTAAGTTGTCGTTCGCCTGCGGCTTCAAATTGGTCAAAGAACGTCCGAGCCAGAGAAAAGTCTCCGGTGAACAGTCGGTTCTTCTGAGTCAGGCTGAGGGGTGTATTGATGCAGGTGTAAATTTCGTCGTTGGTGAAAATTTGCTCTTTCCAGACAGACCAGAATTTGCCAGGGGTGCCAGTGGTGGCGTATTTGGCGGCGTTTTTACTGACGGCAAGCAGAAGTTGCGTGTAGGTGAAGAGTTTGGGAATGTACTCATCCCGTTGGTTGCGGATGGTTTGAGAGACTGCCTGCTCGACTTCAATCTTGGGGGACTTGCACTCGATGACGGCGAAGGGGATGCCGTTGACAAACAGGACGATGTCCGGTCGGGCGGTTTCGGTGCTGCGGGTGCGCTCGACACTAAATTCTGCGGTGACGTGGAAGACGTTGTTCTGCCAGTTTTTCCAGTCAATGTAGCGGAGGCTAAAACTTTTAGTGCTGCCGTCGATTGTCTGTTCTAGACTGGTGCCGAGGGTGAGCAAGTCGTAAATTTCTTCGTTGGTTTTTAGCAGTCCGTCGTATCTAACGTTCTTGAGTTTCTGAATCGCGGACTGGATGTTCTCTTCACTAAACAGATACTCCCGATTTTTGAAGGTGATGCGGTTGAGCCGCTTCAATTGTTGCCGCAGGATGTTCTCCAACAACACGTTGCTGAGTTTGCCCTGGCGTTCTGCCAGCGCTTCTTCTGGCGGCAGATATTCATAACCCAGGTTCACTAGCAGTTGCAACGCTGGAATTTGGGACAGATACTTTTCACTGAAGGGGAAGCCTTGCATTATTGTTCTAATTGACGGAGTTGTATTCTCAGTTCGCGCAGCATCCGACTGGTTCCCTCACGAATAGCTTTTTGCACCAGTTGGGGAATCATTTCGGTGATGGGCAGATTGGGAAAGATGGGGCTAGTGGATGACTCGGTATAGTCACCGTTCTGGAGCAAGTAAATCCTGAGTTGGTGATTGCGATAGATCCATATTTCCGGAACGCGCAGGGCTTCGTAGGCATCCACGGTTGTCTTTGAGGTTACGTCGGCCTCGATGGCAAGATCCGGGGGTGGGTAAACGTCCAAATCCATGTCAGTGCAGCCCCGAACGCGCTCAGTATTTTGGATGTAAAAGCAGGTATCGGGTTCAACACCTGCAATCTCTGGTTGTTTAAAGGTAGTAGAGCCGAAATCGTCCCAATCTCGTTCTTGAGCATCTAAGATTGCTGTGACAATGTAACCAATGATGCGGTGAGGTCTTTCATGCAATGCCAGAGGGGACATGATTTCGAGCGTTCCTCGGTAGTACGCCATGCGGGTGTTGCGCTGTTCTCCCAGTTCAGCGAGGATTTGTTCAAAGTCCTGCCAGGACAGGTTATGAATGCTGATGGTGCTACCGGGAGTCAGTTCAATGGCACGAATGGGAATAGTAACGGTCATCGTTGTTCCTCTGTCGATGCTTAGGCAGCTTCCTCAACCGTAACTCGCCATTCACCCGTGAGCAGTTTTTGCATTAGTCCACGTTTTTGTTTTTGTAGCTGCTGAACTTGCTCTTGCAGCTTATAAATTTCTTCATCAATCAATGAGAGGGTAGTTGCAATGTCGCTTTGTTCTTCATGAGAGATTGCAGGAATACTGATATCCGACACGAGCGTTGTATTTAAGTTTTTTTGTGTTCCTGGCTGACCACTCCCAGCTAGTCTAGGCGACAAGAAATCTAGAAAGTGATATAGAAATAACCTACTCAAGTCATCGGATCTTGGTCGTATGACCACGAAACCGTCATGAATGCAGGCTTTCATTTTGACAATTCGAGGCACACCGATTGTGGCGCAGATTGACATAATCAAATCACCTGGATTAACAGGGACGCTTTTACTCTCTCCAAGCTCAGACAAATACTGTGTAGTTTGAGTTAGATAGGTTCTTGATGCAGTTACATCAGCAATACGTACCCATCCTCTTCCAGTTTCAGAAAAGTAACTAGGGTCACCAATTGGTCTGGGTGAAGCACCTCTACGAATTTCAGCAACTTGCCCAAGTTTGATCAACTTCCAGGAGACAGATCCAAATTTCTGAAATCGCAGCTTGCCAGTTAAAAGCTTTTGCATCAAAGCCTTCTTAAACTTTTGCTTGGCTGCGATTAGCTTTTCTATTTTGGCGCTCACCTCATCCCACGTATAGAGAACCTCTGCAATTTCCTTTTGCACATGAATTGGTGGAAGAAATATTCGATACTTTTTCAAGTCACCGGAATTAAGATTTTCTTTGCCACCACCAACCGTTAATCTAGTTATCTCAGCTCTTCCTAAATGAGAATTCATGTATTGCGACAAATAAAAAGAGTCTAAAAGACTATTGTTGGGGCGAACAATTAAAGTTGTAAATGTTAGAGCGCCATCAAAATCATCAGGAACTACACAGGTTTCTCCAATATTAACTCCAGTCCGGACTGAAATTACATCTCCAGCCCTAACTAACTTAGTCTCTTGGGTGTTGGCAAAATCATTACTTACATAGACTACAGAACTTCTGTCGAAATAATTCGATCTAATATTCTGGTTTCTAATGAGTTTGGTTCCTTTATCGCTCATATGAGGAGTAACTGAGATTGCTAATCCAACACTTATCTTTTGGCAGATTAATTCTAGTTCAACCTGCTTCCATTGACTTTCTTCAAGAATAGTTCTAGACATTGACTCCCAAGTCCTTCAAATACTTGCTCATCTTGCTCCGCACTTCAGCGAGTTCAGTCTCTAGAGATTCAATCTCTTCCTGAACTACCTGAATGTCAATTTCTTCTTCTTCCTCAAAGGTGTCTACATAGCGAGGAATATTGAGGTTGAAGCCATTCTCTTGAATTTCTTCCAATGAGGCAACGTGGGCATATTTATCGACATCTTTGCGCTCTCGGTAAACCCGAACGATTTTCTCAACATGTTTGTCCAGCAGATCGTTCTGGTTTTTGCCACTTTGGTATTCATTGCTAGCATCAATGAAAATGACATCCTTGCGATTTTCGTTGATGCCCCCTTCTTCCCGTGAGCGGTCAAAGACAAGAAGGGCAACCGGAATGGAGGTGCTGGGGAAGAGGTTCGGCGGCAAGCCAATCACGGCATCCAGCAAGTTTTCCTCAATCAGCTTTTGCCGAATGCGCCCCTCGCTCGATCCTCGGAACACTACCCCATGCGGCGCAATCACTACCACTCGCCCCTCTCGTGGCAAAGCAATCTCAATCATGTGGGTGATAAAGGCGTAATCCCCTTTAGTCTTCGGGGGTACTCCACGCCAGTAACGGTTATAAGTATCCTTCTCGGCGTTCTCAGCCCCC
Organism: uncultured bacterium; assembly: GCA_966675205.1. Classification (GTDB taxonomy): domain Bacteria; phylum Cyanobacteriota; class Cyanobacteriia; order Cyanobacteriales; family Coleofasciculaceae; genus JBFLZA01. The sequence continues at coordinate 17,308 of CBKWLJ010000029.1, read as the reverse complement.
CACTTTTCCAGGGAGAATGGCGGATTGGCAACTACCACGTTGAACTTCATCAACTTGTCTAGTTCCACCAGTGCTGGACTGTTTAGTGTCTCGCACCACTCAATTCGAGCTGAATCCCTGCCATGTAGGAACATATTCATCCGTGCCAACGCCCAAGTGCCACCGTTCACCTCCTGCCCAAACAGAGCATAGTTGTCGCTGCCAATCTCATCTGCGACTTTGATCAGCAAAGAACCAGAGCCACAAGCTGGGTCACAAATCTTATCTCCTGGCTTTGGTTGTGCTAATTTCGCCATCAATTCAGAAATCTTTGCAGGCGTAAAGAACTCCCCTGCTTTCTTACCTGCACCAGTGGCAAACTTTTCGATTAAGTAGATATAGGCATTGCCAATGATGTCCTCATCCACCCGCGTTGGACGTAGATCCAACTTAGGATTGGCAAAGTCCTCAATCAGGTTCTTCAGGCGACGATTGCGATCCTTCGTCTTACCAAGGTTAGCTTCAGAGTTAAAGTCAATGTTGCGGAACACCCCATCCAGCTTGGGTTTATTAGCTGGGTGTTCTTCAATCTTCTCTAATGCCTCGTTAATAATTTCGCCAATGTTGTCAGCCTGCCGCTGCTCGTAAATATCGAAAAAGCTGGCTCCCTCCGGCAGCACAAACCGCTCCCGTTCCATTCGCCGCAGAATGCGCTGATGATCGTCACCATATTGCTTCTGATACTGCTCGTAATGAGCCTTCCAAATCTCACTGATGTACTTCAGAAACAGGAACACTAGAATATAGTTCTTATACTCCGACGGGTCAATGACACCGCGAAACGTGTCACAAGCAGCCCAGAGGATGCCATTAATCTCTTCCTGTTTAATTTTCTTAATTTCTTCAGACTTCTTGACTGCTTCAGACATCGTTATCCCTTTTCTACTTTTGCTCGTACTTGCCGCATTAACACAGCATCGATATAAATCTTTCGCTTCTGAGTCAGTTCCTCCATAATCTGCTGCTCCCGACAACTCAAAGCTGCAAGCTCGGCAATCAGCTTTTGTTCTTTTAGGGACGGCAAATCAATTTTCACCTCGCCAAGTTCCGCATTAGTCACCATTTGGAGGCTAGTCCCTTGTGAGAACCGTTTGATCTGAGACTGCCCATAGGGATGATTGATGTACCAAACCACATAGCCAGGGTCAACCGAACGGGAATTAATCCGAATTACCGTCAGATGTGAGGATGCAACAACCTGCTTAAGGTCTTGCTCAACAAGAGCAGCCATGTTTGAGACTCCTTTAGAACGGAATAAAATATCACCTCGCCTCAGCCAATGCTGCTCATTCAAGTCCTCAATCTGAACCTTATACAACTCACTCAGATCGAGCTGGTTGTATTTGTTAATGTCCTTCATTTGGACAACACCCACCGTGCCTTGGGGGTCACGTTCCAAACTGCCCCGGAAGGGATACCCTATGCGGATTGATGCAATTTCCCTAAGCTTGATAAGCTTGGCTTTATTATTCATAGGGTTTAGAAATCGCCATTACGGCTTAAATCAGCAAGTAAGGCAGTTTGGTGTCAGCCAAACCACCCTACTAAGTTTGGTGAGCTTGGTTACTTCAATCGCGCAGAAATCCTGCAACTACCAGAATTCCTGCATAGCGATCAAGCTCTAGAGCCAGTCAGCCGCTCCCTTAGTTACCATTTCCACTTTGGACGGGCAGAGATGCTGGAGAGGACACCACCGACATTCCTGCACGCTGGGTGTAACGGGTGGCGTTTCCGTTGCCACCATCGCATCAACCATTTCTGCAACCTGACGCTTAAACCCACTTGTAATCTCAGCCGGTGAAATCTCAAAAACCTCACCGTTGTGAACCAACTGCCCTGTAGGAACCTTAGTAATTCCGTGCAGACGAACGGCAGGAATCAGCGCCATGTACAGTTTGACTTGAGCAATGTCACTCGCCTTCAGTTCTTTGCCAGTCTTAATATCTGGCACGATTTCCTCATCTCCACACACCGCTACAATGTCAGGCGTTGCATTAATCTGTGCGCCCGCCTGTGTTGTATACCAAAAGCTGTTCGAGCCTTCCGTATGGACGGTATAGCCCTCTGCCTTCAGATCTTTCGCATACTGGGTTAGAGCCGCTCGATGCTTGAGTTTGTAGCCTTCTGCATCAAAGCCACTGTTTACCTTCGGGATGTAGTAGTTTGCCTGGGTGTGGAGCGAGAACATACACTGGCGATCGCCTGCTAGTCCCTTACCCAACCAACTTGGATGAATGTAGGCTTGATTTCGGGGATTTAAACCAAGGGCAGCAGCAGTCAAACTCTGCGGTTGTTGAACCGCAGAAGGGGCAACCTGAACAGGTTGATTTGAACGGCTTTCCTGCTGAGAAGATCCAGCAGCAGGGTTGCCGAGCCGATTGGGTAGGCTGGCTGTCATAATTTAAGTACCAAAAAAAAGTGTTCAAAGTCCCAGCATTTTGGGGCTTTTTCATGAAATCCCAATAAGTTACAACCTCTTTACTACATTTAAAGTATTCGAGGTTCCCCGATCATGGCATGGTGTTGGGAGATTGTCAACTTTAATAGTTGTAAAGGCTTTACAACTGATTAGTTGTTAAGAAACTCTATCTGGCTAAGCGATTGATACTTGGAGAACCCTGAAGGGGAGAATTCTCCTCACGGCTAACAATCTCTCAATGGCTGCAAGCACGCGCTCACGGTCTTCAGGGCAAATCGGATCGGTAAACGACTCCGGGCGAGAGTACAAGTCCTGTGTCGGGCGACCCCAAATCTCCTCATAGGCGGGGCTGATATAGAGCGTCTCTGATAGATCGGCAGAACATATCCAGAAGACTTGATTAATTCGTTCCAACAAGTAACTTAGCGACGTTGTCATAAGAGAACAAATAAACTAAAAGTTTTTTATATTTTTATTTTGTTATTACATTATTTTTGTTTTCCTCTAGCCCGACAACGAAAGTTTCTCACACTTGCCTCAAGGTGGCATACCAAAAAACAACGGTTTTTTGGTACACCCACCAGGGGCTGAAAGACAGGTTGAAGGCGGGTCGAATCGGTGTACCATCAATCGGTCATTTAATCTATGTCCCTAAAATCCCCTTGCCTCAAGTTTTTAGGACAATTCTTACTGCACCTCTGATAATGTGACAACACGCATGAGTTTCTTAAGTTTTCTCGGATGTTCCAGATAGAGAGTAATCAAAGGAAGAAGAAAAAGTAGTGTACACTCAAAGCGCACACTACCACCCACAGGCATCATTGGCTCCGGGCTTCTGGCGGAACAATCCAGATGGTTGACTTCTGACGCCCTTCGCTGCGTGCCCTATCCAGTTGTTCTCGATTCCACTGAACCAGCTCAGCGCCGAGTTGAAAATCGCGATCGGCTTGAATTTGCCAGCCTCGTGTTTGCCAACCGAGCCACCAGCTCATACTCACCAACCCCACTACAGAGACGGCAACAACAGCGCTCGCTCCAGCCAGGTCAAAGCTCCAAGTCAAAGCCTTTTGCTGTGGTTCTCGTGGGCTTGGGACGGACGAGAGCGTCTTTGGCTGGGGTTTTGGTAGAAGAGTCTTCAGTTGCTCTATGATTTGCTTCGCCAAGTCGTTGATTAGCTTTTCCCTCGCCTCTTGTGGGTTCAATTTCGGGCGTTTCTCTGGCTCCATCACCAGAGAGAAAATCTCCCCTAACGAGCGATTCTCTATCCCCGGAATATCTTGTGTTTCCTGAATCAGGAAAGCTTCTATCAACGGACTGAGACAATCCTTCAGTTCTCCTGAAATCTCCTGTAATTTCGGTAGCTCGCTCTTGATGAAGTTCAAGCTGATCGAGAGTTGCTCCAAGTTCTTCAATTGCTCGATTTGCTGAACAGAGGTTTGCTCTAGAGAGTTCAACGAACTCCCAAGCCGATTGCAACTTAGAGCTAGATTCTTGATTGTCTCCGTTTGAGCCGAGAAATTCTTGAGTTGCTCCGTTGTCAGGTCTGTCCATCCGTTAAGCTCCTTGTATAAATCTTTAAAAAGTTGCCGCCAATCTTCAGGAGCTTCCTCGATTAGAACTTTTAAATGTCCAATAGCAGCAAAAATCAAGAAAAACTCGCTATCTGGGTCAACCTCCCAATCAAGAACAATGCGTAAAACTTCGGCTTGACGTTCTACAGGAACTCCCTGCAAGGCTTTCGCTAAATTATGTTTAGCCTTTTCGTACTCTTGATGAACTCGGCTCATTCTTTCGCTGCCCCCGCTTTAGCCGTAGATTTTTTGGACTTCTTGTTAGTTGTCGGTTCAGCCGCTTCAACTGAGGTGAGTTGCTGCAATTCAATCTGAGCTTGTTTAGACTCCGTTGGTTTTAAGTCTTCAAACAGCCTCAAAGTATCTATAGCCTCCCTCGTCTTTCTCAAAAAGCTCTTAAGCTGCTGGACGTGAAAAACATTAAGCCCAAGTTCTTTCTGAAGCTCTATCGCCCCAGAAAAAGATAGAGAGTTATCCCTCACTACGTTAAACGTGTCATTATTGACAAACTTGGAAAAGTCAATCTGCAAGACCTTACAGCTTTTCATCAATTCCTGAATTTCATCATCAGCATCAATCAGCCGCCAATCTTTAGCACGGTTTCGCCCCTCATTGCGAACAAGGATATGCTGAATGTCTTGACCGTAAGTTTGAAGAGACTTTTTAAATGGGTTGACACTATCAACCGAGCCATCACTTACAAACCACAAGAAAAACTTAATTCCACAATCTGAGATAATCTCGAAAACTTCATCTTCAGCAATCCATTTAGAAAGCGCCTCAAATGAAGCCGCACTCAAGTTAACAACAGTGGTTTTTTCCATTGCGGATAACACGATGGGCTGTGCAGCACTTTGATAATCTTCCGATTCACTTAAAAAAGCCTCTCGAATCTCAACTTCAGACCCTTCAAAGGCTCTACTCAAATCCGGCGCACTGCGGTCGGTGTCAATGGCGATAAAAGGAATCATATAGTACAAAAGATATTCCACCAGAGATTTAGCAAAGGTTGACTTGCCCACGCCACCTTTTTCGCCGCCAATGATATGGACATTCGGCATCTTACTTGTCTCCTTTTAAATCAATTAAAATCTTTTTCTAGTTCGGTAAGCTCAAGCTTTTATCGATTCACCGTCAACAATTTCCGCATCGGTTTTGATGTTTCCGGTTGAGGAGCAGATGGCTCCTGTATAAGCTTTGGCTCAGGTGATTCTAAGTCTTGGTCAGATTCAATCTCAGACTCAGTTTCGTCTAAGTCTTCTTCAAGTTCAGTCAAATCATCCTGCGAAGCATTTTGATACAACGGCTGGCTTGATTCGGGGAAATTTGTAGGTTCAGGTTCAAAGCCTTTTTGATTAGGTGACTCTAACTGTTTCAAGTACTTCTCAATAAACCTGGTAGAGACTACAATATCCCGCCCCATTAGAATTTTTCGCAAATCCTCATAAGTTTCCCCAGATTGCAGCCGTCTTAAAAAATCTTTTCGAGATTTTCTGATGGCTTCTCGTGCTGCTGTGGCATTTGATTTTCCTAAATAGCTTCGCAGCGTTGAGCCACAAATGCTAAAACCATTTTTTTCAAAAAGAATAGCTAGAGAGTCGTAAGTAGCTTTTCTATTACGACGGTTTTGTTGAAGCCGCTTATTTAAGTCAGGTCGAAGTTCATCCACAAGAGATTGCAGTTCAACTCCAATCTCTTGGTCGGGTGCTTCGCTTATTGCTTTTCGCAAAGCATCCAACTTATCAGTTGTCAAAGACAAGTGGTATTCCTCCAAATCTCAAACTTTTTCGCAATTCAATCTCAATTCAATCTCAACTCGCTTCAGGCATTGCCTAAATAATCAAAGCCCTTTTCTTAGTTTTAATAGAGGGTTTTAAGCTTTGTCAACTGGGCTTTTTAGCCTTTTTTTCGTCCTCTAACTTAAGGAATACTTCTTGAGTTAGAGGACAAGAAATTTGCCATTTTTGAAAGTCTGTTCTAGATTGATAAACAAGCTTTCCAGCCATTAAACATTAGCGATTGGCTATCAACAAAAAGCGAGTTTTTAACTCCAAGTTCACGCAATTTTTGTAATTCATTTGTCTTACAAATGCTCTCTTTTACTGTTTTAGTGTCATTGCTGTTGCTGTTTTTTCTCTTGACTGTATGCAACTCAATCGCAGTTTCATCGCAGTTTTATCGCAATTTCATCGCAGTTTCCTCCCCGTCCTTTCCGCAGTCCCTTCGTTTGCGCCCCCTCGTTGCCGCCGCCATCCCATCCCACAGCCCCCAGTCGCCGCGTCGGGTGCAAGCTGGAAACCGAGGCACCCCGTAGACGGGGTTTTCGCTTCTTGACGAAGCTCACTCGATTCCAGCTTGCCAAAGGGGGACACCCCCTTATGGAATCCCCCGCCAGTTCCCCCATGCCACCTCACCTGACCTGCCATGCCCAGAAATAGCCGCCCCCGTCGCCAGTACCGAATCAAGCTTTCGCTGCTCAAGGATGAGTTTGAGGCAGTGGAAGCACGCGCATTAGCACAAGGAAAACTCATCGCCATTTACAGCCGAGAGCTGGTACTCAACCCCCGCCAGAAGCTCGTACCGGAAATCAATCGGGAAGCATTAGTTGAGCTGAAGCGCCAGGGCGTGAACCTAAATCAGATTGCCCGAACCTTGAATTCAGCTCAGCTAGCAGGGCAGCCAATCCCACAATCTTTGCTCCAGCGGTTGGACGAAGTGCTGACGGCTGGCGCAATGATCAGAGCGAAGTTAACGGGCGAAAGAGAGCAATGATTCCTGAGAAGATAAAGCCCCCTCGGTCATCCAAGGGAAGCTGGAAATCTGTCTTGGGCTACGCCCTCCGAGACAACAAGGAAGGCACGAAAAAGCCCAAGATTATCGCTTCTAATATGTTCGAGCGCACTCCTGAGAGGTTGGCATTAGAGTTCGAGGAAGTCAGACCCAAGAGCGGAAGAGTGGACGATCCGATCTGGCACGTTGCCCTATCAGCAGCCCCAGGCGAACACTTCTCTGACGAACAGTGGGCTGAGTTCGGTCAGCTTCTAATCGACAAAGTTGGAGCCAAAGCCAGGGCGACTAAAAAGGGAAAAAAGGAACTGGGTATCAGCACGTCTGACAATCAGTTCGTAATTGTCAGGCACCAGGACGAGCAACACGAACATATCCACATCATTCTCAACCGCGTGCGGTGGGATGGGCAGACCTGCTACCTCAGTTGGGACAAGCGGAACCTTCACGCCGCCGCAGCCGAGATAGAGCAGGAGTTCTCTTTGGTACGAGTTGACCACGGCAGGGAAGAGCGCGAGGGCAAACAGAAGAAAGACTCGCGCCAACTTTCACCCCGGCAGGTAAAACGGCTGGAGAAGAAGGCGGACAAAACAGGGGAAGTCGATCCAAAACTCGTTGCTCATTATGAATGGCAGCGGGAGCAAGAGGAACAACGGCAGAAGGCAGAGGTGATTGCACCTTTAGCGTTGGACTACTTCCACTACCTGAAGGCTATTGGTCAAGCCCAGGAGCTAGAGGGGAGAGAACAAGTAACGGGAAAAAACTATTGGGTGCAATACCAGCCGGAACTAGAGCAATTCTCTCTCTACAGCCACCAGCGAGGCAACCTTTTGAGAGCCAAACTCAACGGACTTGTTGAAATCAAGTCAGCCCAAAACTTAGAGCTAGAAGACCTAGAAAACTTTCAGGACATCAGAGACTTCCTCTCTAAGCAGCACGAGGATTTGCAGCAGCAACCTTCAGTACTTTTAGCCAACCCAGCTAAACCAAAACCAAAAGGAGAAGAAATTGACCGATGAGCCAAACTCAAGAATTCGGACAAGAGGCGACAGCCTTTGAGTCGAGTCGGGAGCAGCCGGAGGCACAACAGCCGTTGTTCCGACAGACCCTCAACCTTGCTCAAGAGAAACTGGAGGTTGCCTCCAATTGGCTTAAGGAAAACGGCGTTGTCTCCCAGGTGGTTGCCAGCAAGGAAGGCAGAGCCTTTTTGGAGCTATCACAACTGTCTGATGAAGTGGCACATTCTCTTGAGGTCAACTATGGGCGTAACTCACAAGAAGACACCAAGTTTCAACGAACCCTGGCCCTGTCAGAGGAGAAGCGGGAAATCACTGTTGAGTGGCTGCGGCAGCTTGGGGCTGAATTTGAAGTCAGTCAGCAGTCAAACGGCAGCACTCAACTAGAATTCTCTCTGCTGCCAGAGCAGACCAGCTCTGAACTTGAGGCGAAGTACGGGCTATCTCGCTATGAGGGCTTTGGGCAGCTCTCAATGGAGGAATTCTGGCTATCAAATGCCGGAGAGATTATTCCCGAAGCAGACGGTCTAACTCCCGCTGGCGTGATGCTGGCTAAAGATTTATTCGGATGGGAACCCGCCCAATCAAAAGAAGAAGCAGCGCAACGCCGTGCAGAAGCAGAGGAACGGATTGCAGCCAACCTAACGCTTGAGAAAAAAGCACAAGCGTTAGAAATCGGCACGGCAAGACAGCGACTAGAGGAGATGCAAGCCCAGAGTCAGCCACAGTCCCAGATGGAAATCGGCACGGCAAGGCAGCGGCTCGAAATGCTCAAACAACAGGTCGAGACAGATAACCAAGACCGACTACCCGCTCGCGATTTAGCAATTGATAGATGAACTTACCTTTGACAATGATTCAAAATTACGTTCAACCCATTAACAAAGCTTTTGAATCCCTCGATAAGCGGTTTCAAGGTCTGCCCTATTTAGGAAAAAACGCACCGCTCAGATATGGCGTCGAGGCAGCAGCAGCAACCGAGCTGATTCTCACTTTAATCGCTTTCAAGTTCGCCATTCAAGCCTTGCTAAGTGGGCGCATCGCTGAAATTTTCGCGATCGCGATAACGCTCCTGCAAGCCAGTCTGGGGACGCTCTATGTAGGCAGTTTGGTTGCCTTAGCGGTTTGGTGGTATCGTCGTCACCCCAGTCAAATTAATGGCTTTGAAAAATTTTGCCACATATTCTTAGGTTTCTGCTTTGTCAAGGTTCAGGGTATTGGATTTTTATTGCCCATTGCCGCTGTCTTTGTCCCGACCAAGTTGTTCGGAGCCAGAACCCTGAGAGGAACTCAACTTGTTTCTGCTAATGAGCTAAAGCGCTTCCTCATAGCGAAAGAGCGGGAATTTTTCCGAATCCGAGGAGTTACCCCACCTACAGAACCTCGTCTCACTGTAGCCGGAATCGAGTTACCCAGCTATTTAGAGAATCTTGGCTACTTCGCGCTCGGTGGTCCCGGTTCGGGTAAGTCAGTTTCGATCGGTGAGCTGCTCAGTACCCTTCGCCAGCGGTCAGACTTCAGGGCGTTCATCTTCGATCGGAACGGCGAGATGATGGAAAAATTCTATCGCCCAGGAGACATCATCTTTAACCCCTCCGATGATCGCTCAGTCGCCTGGAGTCATAAAGCCGAGGACGTTAGATTTGAAACAATCGCCGCTGCCCTGGTGCCGCCCGACCCGAAGGAGCCGTTTTTCAGTGATGCAGCACGCGCCGTGATGAGCGATTTATATGAAAGATGTCATAATTCAGCCGAAATCTGGGAGGTTCTGAGTAGCTTTAGTATTGAGGAGCTACAGCAGTTTTGCCAGGGGGGACTATCCACACGCTACATGGACAACCCCAAAACGGCTGGAAGCGTGCTATCGACAGCAGCGAACCAGACCAGATTCTACCGCGACCTCGCCCAGCTCCCGACCGAAGACCCCTTCAGTTTTGTCGAGTGGGGTGCTAGCGAGGACAACCGCTGGGTGTGGCTCCCACTGTTCGAGGCAGACGCGGAACTCTACAAGCCCCTATACTCCTGCTGCTTTGAGCTGATGCTTCGCGGGCTTCTCTCAAATGAGGGACGGAAGGTTCAAACCGCTGTAGTTGTTGACGAGCTTGGAGCGTTGAACCGTTTACAGTCTCTCTCTCGACTGGGAGCCGAAGCCCGGAAGTTTTGCGGGTCACTGTTGTTAGGCACTCAGACTCTAGCCCAAGTCAAAAAGACTTACGGCGATGAAGATGCCCAAATCCTAATGACTTGCACCAAGACCAAACTGATCTTGAATTGTCCAGACCCCGACACAGCGGAGCATTTTTCAAAAACGATTGGCTCCAGAGAAGAAATAACTATAACCCAGAGCGAGTCATACCAGACCCCACTCAGCGTTCTTCCCCAGAAGACTAAAACTGAGCAGATTCGAGAAGTTCGCGCCGTAATGCCAGCCGAACTCCAATCTTTGCCATCCCTAACCGGATATTTGGCGATCGCAGATGGAACACCCCCGGCAAAAGTTTCACTCCAGCCCAGGTCTTACCCCAAAGCAGCAGAGCGGCTCATCAAGCGACCTTCGCCCAGAGGGTTGTTACAGACCAACTCCTATCAATTAAAGCTCAACTTACCAAAATCCCAACCAGGAGAGCCAAAGTTCTGACCTGAAACACATTGCTAACAAAGGGGAAGGGCTGCGCTACAATCCTTTCACAGTCCGCCGGAGCGGAAGATAGAAAGGGTGAGAAGATGCCGTGTCCTGTTAACAGGACACACCCTCACTCCTGTGCCACGCTTCAACCGCCAGCATGGGAAATTAGACTGGACGGCAGTTAGTCGGCAGATAGATTCAGTCAGACTTATCGAACTAGCGGCAATCAATCAACCGAGTGCAATCGATCAACAACTGGCTCCAAATCTTCCTGTCGGACTGCTACGCCTCCTTGCCAGTCATCAGCCCCTGACAAAGGCTTGACGTAAAGTAGCGCGGGATGTTGCGAGTGTACCTCCTCACAGAGAACAACAATCTGCCCTGGCCCGATTGCCTTGACCAAAGAACGGCGGCCTTTGATTTCTACGGCTCCAGATGCTAGCTGGTTGCCGCAATAGCGGAACTGAGGTGAGGATGAAGGCTGTTGTACCGCAGCCTTTTCCTCTGTTGAGGAGCGCTGTTGGTAGATTTGCTCTTCTAAATAACCCACCCATTTGACGCACTCACGACCCACTTCTATTAGTGAGGAAACAACCAGAGATTGAGTGTAATTGGTGTTCTCTGGGGCTGGAGAAGTATAAATCACATCAACACTATGAGGCGAATGGAACTGAATTTGCAACACCCACAGACCTAGCAGCCCCTGGTACGAGTAGCGCTCAGTTCTTGGAAATACTGGTAAACCTTCCCCAAGTGGAGTGGAGCCGTCGTCAGTTTGTCCTGACTCATTTTGACAAAGTTCAGGGCTGTCCGGGGTGTCCAAGCTCTGTCCATCCCCCTCAACCGAGGTTAGGGAATTTTCAACCTCAGTTTTTTCAAGTACTGTAACCGTTGATTTTTCTTTAGCTAAATCTCCTTGTTGGACAGTTGATCCACCCTGGACACCCTTGATTTCACGTTGTTCTGGATTGTCCAGAGTACAATTACTTACCACTTGATTTTTTGATCCACACTGGACACCCTCATAAGGCTGAGGTGGTGTAGGAGGCGTGAATGGATTGTTATCACCGCCACCCCAACCGCCCCCGTCATCATCTGGGGGTGAGGGTGGGTTCCAAAAATCGGCAAACTCCATCAAGCCACCCTCCTCACACTTGGACTTACGGCAAACCCAGGTGGGGTCTGTGGGAGGTGGAGCATTTTCTCCACTGCCACGGAATCCATCCTGATGTGAGATGCTGACAAAAGCTCCCGGCAGGGTAGTAACATATTCCCAGTGAGCCGGTATCCGATCTCGATCCCCGTTCGACATGGGACCCCAGCGGCGCTCAACAAAGTTACGCGGCAGTACCGTCTTGAGATGGCTGATGAATTTGCTCATCCCCAGCGGCGTGTAGCCATGCTCTTTGCAGTAGGCGGTATACACCGTATGCAGCAAATGATGAGGCATGAATCCAGGTTCAAGAGTGGGACGCAGGCAGTTATCGACGAAGCTCTTGGTGCTATCGCCGTAAAGCGCGGCATCAAGGCGTAAGTTGATGACTCGTTCGTTTTCCGGCTCGGACAGGAGAATGCGATCGCGTTGTTCTCTTGGCATCGCTAACGCCCAGGAGATGACATCAGCTTTGACGGCTTCAAGAAGGAGCTTGAGGTCTGGGTCAGGTCTGACCGAGCGGGCTAGTACCGGAATGGGATAAGCGCGTCTTGCCCATCCATCACCAGCGTTCTCGATTTGCAGGTGGTCCACGCTGGCAACCCAGAAGCGAATATTCCAAACCTTGGAGTATCCAACTGGATTAAATAATGCACGTCCATTCAACCTGCCGTTATCGACCAGCTCATAAAACGCCCTGGTGCCTCGCACATATCCACCTGTATCCGGAACAGCAAAAATTCGCTTCCCAGATAGATTTTGATGCCGCCCTTCAGGTGTGGCAATATCTGGAAAATCTCCTTCACTGGAACCATCTTCCCCAAACAAACTACTCCAGAATCGCCCCAGAGTCCCCTTACCACCACCGGACTGACCGATGAGATGGGGGAAACGTCCGTAGGGAGCTGTAGGATCTAAAAACATCGAAGTGAATGCGCGGATGATAGGAAGCATGTCCTCACCGAATGATTCAGTGATGAAACGGCGGAAGACTTCTGGGCATTCTTTTCCCGGCTCGTAATCATAGGGAATCATGCTGGTCAGAAGGTACTCTTTGTTGTGGGGCATCGTCTGACCCGTTCTCATGTCCACAACGCAGTTTTTGAAGGCGACGAGGTGCGTGTTAGATGGAAGCGACTCAAAGCGCTCGAGACGGCTACGGACGTACTTGAAGGCTGATTCCTTGTGACTGTTGGTTTCGTAAGGCTTAACGACTTGCCAACCAAACTCCTTAGAGTGCTTCAATTTGAAAGCTTTTTCCCCAGCGTCAGCAATTTGGGCATTGATTTTAGTGTCGGGTTGGTGCTGCCAATAACCCAGGTGATCGAGCCACTGATAAAAAGCGGAGTCAATTACGCGCCAGTCTCCCTGTGTTGCTCCGAACTCGCGACGATAAACCCAACCGTCGAAGGTTTGAGCCGTGACGCAGTTTTCAAAGGACAGGTTTAACCCTTTACAGATGTGCTTATAGAACCACTCCGGATTACTCTTGTCAGGCTGCTCAAAAGAGCCATCAGAACCAACGCCGCCACCAGAGCCAGCTCCACTCCTTGCACCGCTGCTGCCATCGTTATTATCTGACTGTAAAGATTTGAGCCACTGGCTGTAGGGCAACGCCTCATCAAAAATTTGCTCAAAGGCGTGAGCGCCTTCTTTTACAATTAAATCGTCAACACCTTTACCCTGATCCAGGTGCCACAAACAGATAAAAACTTCGGCGCGTTCTTTTTTAATTAACCGTCCTAACTGGCGATTGGCAGCGCTGACGCTCTCCTTAATCATGATGTCGGCGTCGAAGGCAAGGTAAACTGGTCGCCCCGGTACAATGAACGGACGGATTGAAGGGTGTAGTTTTGTGCCTTTGCCCTCTTGTCCCATCCACACGCCAGAGATAGAGATGGCAATCCAACCGTGAGACAATAGGCAAGCCGCCTTCTTCGCGCCCTCGGTGAAGACAATTGGTAACTCTGGGTGGTTGAGAACCCACAGCCAAAAGCCCAGGTCTTCGCGATCGTGGTTGATGTCGTCTTCCCTCACCGGGACGCCAAACCGCTCACTAAGAAGATACCAATAGTTAAGCGTCAACACCAGGTAGACGGCTGATGACTTCCCACCCTTGGGAAAACTAAGGTACTTCTGCTGCTCGTTATGGTCAGGAAATTGAATCGGAGTATCAGGCTTGAACTGTCCGGACTTACCCAGTTGTCCAGTTTTTGGGTCGCAACTGAAGACATACCAACCGCCTGTGTGACCGTACCAATTCCAATTAAGTAGCTGGGCGATCGCCGGAGCGTGATCGATGTGACGAATATTTTTTGCAGTAATTTCTGGGGCTACCCCACTGCCCTTAATCCATTCAGCAACTCGCTCCTTTTGGGTCTTACTGGCGGTCTGGCGCTCTAATTCCCGCCGCCGCCGTTGCTCCTCACGTTCCGGCTCACTCAAGAGGCTGGCAATTTTTTTAGTGTCGTAGCAGCTCCAGCACTGATATTTGCCTGAACGTGCAATACCCAGCTTTGGCTGATTGCAGTTTGGGCAAATGTACCGCCCACGCTTGGTTTTAGTGAGACAGTCGGTAAAGTTACGAATGTCGAAAGATCTGGCAGGATTGTTGGCAGATGTGTTGAATAGCATTATTGACGCTCCTGAGCGGTGTGATGTGTACGCTCAGAGGGAGTCGGAATCGTAAAAGTTGGGTGGCGTCGTTGCGCGGAGCATCAACTTGTCAATTAAGCCGACGCAAGCTGACTTATCGGCTGCATTAGTGGCGATGCACTTGTCGGCAGACAGCTACACAGTTGTCTTACTGGGCTGGCAAGCTGTATTACTTGTTGGTAGACTGTTAGCAGCCTATAAGTCGATATATCGACGCCTACGACTTCAAAGCTCAATAAGCCTTGAAGCCCCTTTCGGCTTACTCACAAAAGCGGGTAGAATAGTTATGCGTATTTGCCGTACGCACGGGAAATATCTACCAGCTACACAAGTAAGCTGATGAAAATCAACAATTCCAACCCCTCTGGTTTTTCTTTGAACTGGAACCTTAGGGAAAGAAGACTAATTTTCTTCCCGCCTCATGGCGGGATTTTTATTGGAAACATAAGCAGTTCAGATGATCTATAGGGGATCTTAATACGATTCGAGAAGGATAAGCTTGCTCTTTTGAACTCGCTACTTTAATGCTCAGTGGCACTGTGCGATCGCCAAATCAGGCAGGAACCAGAATAGCTGGTCACTCAGCCAGTTCTTTAACGGTCATGTTGTGGAGACTCATTTTCATTGTTGGGAGCGCTAACCATTGAATTAGCAAGACTTATTGCCCTATTAGCAATTTGCAGTAATTGCGAAAGACTCAGTCGATTGAGCCATACAAGTACTTGTTCAAAAACAGCGTCAAGGTTCTGTTCCAAGTCTCCCTCGGCTACTGTTGTTATTCCGGCAGGACTCAACAAATCTCCTAATGTACAGCCTCCACTTAAGTAGAGTTGCAAGCGTTCTACTGAAACGCCCAAAAAATTTGCTAATTTTTTTTGGCTCTCACCTCCTAGTCCTGACTGTTTTGCTTCCCAAGCGCCCCAAACGGCATGTGATACGCCTACTTTTTTGACAAAGCTCCTTAAAGGCTCGTTGCCTCTAAGAGTTTTTGTCAACTGAGATAAACGT
Organism: uncultured bacterium; assembly: GCA_966675205.1. Classification (GTDB taxonomy): domain Bacteria; phylum Cyanobacteriota; class Cyanobacteriia; order Cyanobacteriales; family Coleofasciculaceae; genus JBFLZA01. The sequence continues at coordinate 2,034 of CBKWLJ010000029.1, read as the reverse complement.
TCCCTTCCTTCGGGTGTCAGCAAAAGTTTTACATAACAAACTACTCATCCATACAAATTAGCATGGGCTTTGCCTCTAAGCTTCACTCCACTACTTGTATTGTTTATCAATACAATTTTGTCTTGACAATTCATACAAATCTCGTTATTCTAACAGACATAACCATGTAGGTAGGATTAGAGGCTCTAAACCAAGAACCGACAATTACCTCAACCCCTTACCAAGCGGTTATCTGAGGCTTCTCAAGAGACTTGATCAAAACCCAAAAAAGCCCCAGAACCTACATCGATCACCAATTACCTACAAAGGAGGGCTGGAATGCGCTTTGTGTGGACAGTTGAGGCTGTCCCAGACGATGACCTTGCTCAACCAACACCCTTAACTCGTGAAGCGTTAAGTAAATCTATCCGATGCCACATCAACACAATTTACAACTACGAAAAATTGGTGAAGGAATGGGTTGATGATGCCAAAAAGTACTACGAGGACGAAAACGGAAATGAGTTGAAATGGGTGGAGTTGAACCCCTATTTGGCTTGGCTCATTCTCAAAGTCTGGAAGCTTCACAAGCAACAAAAAAGCCGGAAGCGACGCGAAAGAGTAGAGAAGTATCTGCTCAAAAATCCTGATGAGTTTAGTGAAAAGGAGTTTGAAAACTATGTCCGACACTATCAGCAAACAAAAGGCGTATCAGCTGCTTGATTTTGCCAGCCTTGATGACATGAACTTGGCACTTATGGAACTGGCAAAATGTTTAGAAGGAATGGGCAAGGAAGTGCCAGAAGAGTTGAAAGATCCAGAAAAATTTGAGGGCATCACTAAAGAACATCTGAAGTTGTTGCGAGATTACATCCGTAATGCCTTAGCTGAGCCAGGTTCAGCAGCACTTCCTAGTGGAAATTCCCAGCCAGAAACGCCACAACAAGAGCCAACGAATGGCAACGGAAATGGCTCAATTGTGGAAAGTTCCGATGAGTCAATAAGCGCCCCTCCACAAACGGAAGCTTTTGTTGGTGCGCTGGCGGGGTTTCGCGAAACCCTCAAACAACTGGGTGTTCAGTATGTTGCGAAAGCTGCGGGTTATGACATCAGCGACAGTTTTTTTCTGGCTCTGGATAAAGCTTTAGCCGAACGAAATAAGCAGAATCTAAGCGAACGAATTGATATTTATCGAGCTGAATTTGACAGCGCTGTGGAATCAATTCATCAAGTCGCGCAAGAACGGCAAGAGTGGGAGGGAGAGACACTGGGAAAATTCAATGCTATGGCGGATTTTACAGATTTAGACAAGAAGCTGGTGTCAATCCAGAAGAAGTAATTGAAGCTGTTGAACTTCGCGAACAATTAGCTGACTTACTGGAGGCTCTGCAATCTGAAGAATCTCTCAGAGCTTATTACGAGGAAGAGGTAAAACGCCAACAAAGCCTAGCACCACCACCACTACAAGAAGACAAAACACTCCAGGAGGACAAACAAATGGATTTCTCTTTAAGCATTAGCGCTGCGCTGCTTGCCACAGCTGGACTTGCTACGCTAATTAATCCCATTGCAGCTGGAGCAGCCGTTGGTATTTTCTTGGCTTCAAATCGATGGTTAAACCGTTGATTTTATGACCCGAATTTTCATTGAAGTAGCCCTCTGGATAGCCACCTTGACACTTATGGAGGCATTAATCAAATGACCCAACTATCAGAGTGGGCGGCTCAATACAGAGCAGAAATTGAAAAGCTTGCATCAGCCCGTGCCGCACAACTGGAATCCCTGCTGATTGCAGGCGACTACCAAGCTATCCGCGAATGGCTCGACCAGTGGGAAGCAGAAGACGGCGAACTAGATTCTCTCCGAGTGAGATATCGGCAAACCGTTGAAAAGTTGAGGCTATCGCGGCAACGCCAAATCAATGGGGAAGCCAGCGCCAAAGATTTAGCCGGTCCCGGCGCTGACCCTTTCTCCCAACCGAATGCAAAAAACCAATCGATTTAGGAGATTTTAATTATGCCAGATGAACAAGGAAGACCTTACCTACGCGAAACG
>CBKWLJ010000028.1:0-36286 GCA_966675205.1 uncultured bacterium | reverse complement strand
AGGGTGCGGAATGTGGGTTGAAAAGTTTAGTTGTAGTTTATTCCTAGGAAAATCTAATAATTCATAATTCATAATTCATAATTTATAATTCATAATTCTAGTTTGCTGTCTTGCTGATAATACCCGACCACTGCACTTTTTTGAGCTTATCGCGGCGGTAAGAGAAGAAATGTTCTGGTGCCTGGTACGTGCAGTAAGGTGCGATCGCAACTTGCTCCGGTTGAATCCCTAATTGTTCCAGTTGTAACGCATTCACCCGCCGTACATCCAAGCGCACTCGTCCTGGTTGGGAGTCATCAAAAATGGGAGAATTGGGTAGCTGCTGTAAAACATCTAAAATCGCTTCAGGGCTTTTAGTGTTAGGTACAACACTTGCTCCCACTTCAGCGGCAACTGTCTCAGAAACCTGATAAACTTCTCCTGCGATCGCTGGCCCCATTGCAATCCGTAAATCTTCCAAGCGACTACCAGCATCGATCAGGCGTGCGATCGCATTGGGCACAATCCGAGACGCTGTACCTCGCCATCCAGCATGAATTGCTGCCACCTGTCCCGTTGTTTCATCTGCTATTAGTACAGGTGTACAATCTGCCGTACACACCCAAACTGCTTGTTGAGGCTGCTCTGTTAAGATCCCATCAGCAGACGGTGTTTCGGCTTCTGCTTCCTGGGATGCGATCGCATTTGTAGCGCTTTCTATCTCAGAAGGCGTCAGTACAGTGTTACCGTGAACCTGTTTAACCCGATACACCTGAGCATCCGGTTGAAGCACATCCACAATTTCTACTGGAGAGCGAGGCGAAAAGGCTGAGGTGAAAAAACCGTGTTCCCAGTTCTGAAGTAGGCTACAAGTCAGATAAGGCAAATTTTCCCAAGTCTGCCAATGCCAAGTATGCATCACCATATTTTGATTAACTGTTTTAATCACGCTCTATCACCTTGCAAAAAAGCTGCCTTAAGAAAAATTGAGAATTCGTAATAATCTTGGTTAATCTATGGTAACGTAAGGTTTTACTTAGAACCCGTAGTAATGGGATTTAACCAGCAAAAGTTTGAGAGAGTTTTTCTAAAAGTTCGAGAGTGGCTATCTCAACAAGAAGCTTTTCAATGTATACATCTACCGCAAGATATAACCTTAAATGGTTTTGACACTCTCCCTTCCACCAATCAAAAGCTGTGGGAGTTGCTCAACCAAGGTGCTACAGCAGGAACCCTAGTACTCGCCACGCAACAAACGGCGGGACGTGGACAGTGGGGGCGTCAATGGCAATCTAGCCCAGGTGGACTCTACTTATCGGCGGCTTTAGCGCCCAATCTCCCTGCCTCGAACAGTGCCCAGTTAACAATGTGCAGTGCTTGGGGGATTACTTGCGCCTTGAGGAGTTATGATATTCCAGTCTTGCTCAAATGGCCTAACGACCTGCTCCTGTTGGGACGAAAGCTAGGGGGCATTCTGACCGAAACCCGAGTGCATCAAGACCAAATTACCAAAGCCGTTGTCGGCGTCGGTATCAACTGGAGCAATAGCGTTCCTGAATCGGGTATAACTTTGCAATCTTTTTGTGAAGAACGGTTACATCCAGCGATCGCATCCTTGGAAATGTTAGCGGCAATTGTTATACAAGGACTGTATTTTGGATACCAAAGCTGGCGAGAGCAAGGAATCGAAACCTTGCTACCCTCTTACCTAGAATTACTCGATAGCCAGGGCAGTCAAATCATGGTGGACGGAATTCCTGGCACAATTACGGGCGTCACCCCTAGCGGTGAACTCCGAATTTGCTTAAACTCAACGACAGCGAACAGAGAAATTTACCTGAAGCCCGGTACAATCAGTCTTGGCTATCACTGGTAATTTTTAAAAGGCTGAATTCTTCCAGAAATTCAGGATTAACTATCACGATTATTGACTGAAATTGCTTAATCTTCCCAATAACTTAATAAAGTGAGTAATGAGTAGTGAATCGGAAATGACAAAAGAAACCGCGTCTGGTTACACCCCTCTAGGCATTTTTTACCGATCGCCTCGGTTGATGCAAGGATTGTGTTTAATTAGTAGCCTTAGTGTCCTCAGCAGCGGTCTTGTTTTAGCGCAAACTGATTCCGTCCAAGATGCGGGAGTTGAACCTCCCTCAAAAGCGGTTGAAGCTGCACCTGCTCCGGTACCAGAACCCGCTGTCAAACCCAAGCCAGCAGCACCTGAGTCAATTGTCGTGCCCGTTACTCCAGCACGGAAGCCTACTTCAGAGCCACGAGCCTCAGCAACACCTCCAACTCCCGCTGCTGCTCGCAAACCGATCATCTCAGCAACACCTCCAACCCCTGCTGCTGCTCGCAAACCAATCATCTCAGTAACACCTGCTGCTCGCAAACCCGCGGTTCAAACACAACCCTCCTCCCAGGCAACAGGAAAAAAACCAGCGACTCGGGTGCGGCGCTCCACTTCCGTCGTGCAAAGAAGACCGATTACTCCCTTACCAGCAGAGGCTCTAGGACCGACGATTAGTGTACCGAAACAACCCAAGCTGGCAACTCCCATTCTCTCTGTACCGGACACCGCAACTGTAGAGAAACCGCCCAAACTTTATCTCAACCCAGCCCAAATTCAGGAAACGGCTAAAGTTCCTGTTGGACTGACAAATCGCTACATTGATCGCACCGAATACAGTATTGGTGCAACCTCGAGGTACGAAAGCCCAGCATCTGTCATTGTCACAGATCGCTCAACAGGCTGTAGAACGGTGTCACAAAAGGGGCAACTAGTCAGCGGAGTTTGTGGAGGCGTAGCACCGAGTCAACTCACAGCAACAAGGCAAACAGCCACACGACCCAAAACCCTCCTACAAGTAGCGGCACAACCCAGAATTACTAAACAAATCTCTAGCGAACTAATAGTGGCTGAAGCAACCGCAGACGCCCCCCTGGTTATCTCCAGGCGTACTGTTCAAGAACCTCGGTTAGCTAAAGTCACAAAACTAGTAACAGCGCCAGTGGCTGCAGCCGAACCGATTAAAATTGGTCCGGTCAAAGTCAGCGTCAGAAGCACTCGTGCGCCTCGGAAGACAAAAACGTATAGCGCCGCTTATTCCACTCAGCGTTTGTCTGCATCCATTCCTCAATCCTACGCGCTCCCCCAAGGTCAAACTTCACCCCTGGGTTTGGCATACTACAATTTGACCAGCCGACCAGCAGGGCGTGCCAATGTGGGGAATGCAAATTTCATGTTCCCCTTAGCGATTCCTGGTGCTATTACCTCAATGTTTGGTTGGCGGATACACCCCATTTCTGGCGACTATCGCTTCCACGCCGGTACAGATTTAGGTGCACCAGAAGGAACCCCTGTACTCGCGGCTGTTGCGGGTCAAGTGATCACAGCAGACTTCTTGGGTGGCTATGGTCTGACTGTAGTCTTACAACACGACGAGGGTAAGAACGAAACCCTCTACGCACACCTATCAGAAATCTTTGTCCAACCTGGAGATTTAGTAGAACAAGGAGCCGTGATTGGGCGTGTCGGCAGTACAGGCAACTCTACTGGCCCTCACCTACACTTTGAATGGCGACATCAAACACCCGAGGGTTGGGTGGCATTGGATGCCGGAGCCAATATCGAGTATGCTCTGGCTCAATTTATCCAAGCGATACAAGTCGCACAAGCCGCTCCACCTCAACGAGGTTTTTAAATTATGAATTATGAATTATGAATGTTGAATATGAATTGTGCATCATACAGGGGTGGGAAAGAGATTTGTAGAGACGTTTCGTAACTTCTGCCGAAAACGCGATTCTTCGGAAAAAGCGATTAGGAAAAGTTTTACCGAATCGGCGGAACGTCTCTACACAACCTAAATGCCATCAAACTCTGGCAGTCCCAACTTTAGAGGCAAAATCTAACCTAAGAATGAACCGACTTTTTCATAATTCATCATTCATAATTCATAATTTCAAAGGTATCCATGTTCTGCCAAAAAAGCAGGTGTAATCTCCTCTTTAGGGTTGGCTGAGGGAATGTGATGTCCTAGCAGTTTGTCTACATACTTGCCTAAAATATCGCTTTCTAGATTCACCCAACTGCCAGGTTGTAAGTAACAGAGATTAGTTTCGGCATAGGTATGGGGAATCACGGCAGCTTTGAACCAGTCGCCATTCGGGTCACATTCAGCAATGGTTAAGCTCACACCGTTGACGGCAATACTCCCTTTTACAACTAGATAGCGGGCAACGTGACGCCGCCATCGATCGCGCTCAGAGTCGGGGGCTGTAAAATACATTTCCCAGGAATTTGCCGTGCGTACTGATTCGGTCAAGCAGCCAATGCCGTCAATGTGACCTGTGACAAAATGCCCCCCTAGCTTACTCCCAACACGTAACGAAGTCTCTAAGTTGACGTAAGCCGCTGCCATCTGACGATTCCCCAGAGTGGTGCGATACAATGTTTCATCAGAAGCCGTTGCGACGAAGCCGTGAGGCAGAATTTCTTCCACCGTCAGGCAAATTCCATCAACGGCTACACTATCCCCGATCGCTAAATCTTGTAAAATCACCTCCGAGGCATCAGTGCGGCAGGAGACATCGAAGCGATCGCCCCCCAGCGGTCGAATGGTTCCAAGGGCTTGAATTAATCCTGTAAACACTTTTGTTTGTCCATCTCCTCCCAATGAGCGTAATCCGAGCGGCTGGAAGTTCACTTCAGGCGCATTCTGTGTGTTAATTTCGTGAAGTCATAAAGCAAACGTCCTGAGACTGGGGCATACTTGGAGAATACCTCCTTGTTGATCCCCATTAAAATTAGGTTCTCAAGGGCTGATTGTACGGTTGCTCGGTGAGTGATCGGAACAAAGCCTTCTTCATAAGGAGATGTTCCCATCCGAAGCCGTTCAGTACTAGTTTACCGCTCTGCTTTGATGCCCGCGATGCCGACCGTATTTTAGAGGCGAAGCCGATGATTGAAATGAGAGTTGCTGGAATTGCCATTGATGCTGTCACCAAGAGTCCCATTGTAATGCTGAAGGACTCTTCGGATAGACGGGCCTTACCCATTTACATTGGGCAAGATCAAGCAAAAGCAATTATCAGCGCTTTAGAAAAACAGACCCCTCCCCGACCCCTTACCCATGACCTCATCGTCAATTTCTTAGAAGGGTGGAACATGACCCTGGAAAAAGTGATTATTCACTCGCTTCAGGATAATACCTTCTACGCCATTCTTTGTGTGCGTCAGGGTGAAGCCAAAAAAGAAATTGATGCTCGTCCTAGTGATGCGATCGCAATCGCCCTGCGTACAGGAAGCCCCATTTGGGTCATGGAAGAAGTGGTTGCTGATGCTTCCATTCCGGTTGATCGAGACGCTGATGAAGCCGAACGACGCGCCTTCCGAGACTTCGTCGCTAATATTCGACCTGAAGATTTTGCTCAGCGCCGGGGATTCACAAGTGGCGAATCCTAACTTGGCTTCTTGGGGATTTGGTTAGTCTAAGGATCTGGGTTGAAGGTTATAAAGGAAAGTAGGTTTGAAGGTTTAAAAGGAAAGAAGGTTTGAAGGTTTGAGAGTTAGAGCTTGAAAATGACCAACGTTCTTAACTTGCCAACTTGCTAACATTCAATTCGATTTCAACTTGACAGTCTTATACCTTACCAACTTTCAACCCAATTTGAAAATGCGTTATCGACGGTTTGGGAAAACCAATCTACTGCTTTCGGTGTTTTCCTTAGGAACCATGCGCTGTTTGGCGTCTGAATCAGAAGCTTATAAGAGTGTATATCAAGCGATCGCTTACGGAATTAACCACATAGAAACGGCTAGAGGGTACGGCAAGAGCGAAGAATATCTCGGTAATATTCTCAACGCGGAATTACCGATGCCGCGAGAGCAGCTCTACATCACCACTAAGCTGCCCCCCACACCGGATGCGAGCTTGATGCGTCAGTGGCTTGATCAATCTTTAGAACGCCTACAACTAGACTACTTGGATTGTTTAGCAATTCATGGCATTAATACTTGGGAGCATCTGGCTTGGGTAGAGTCCCCTAACGGCTGTATGCAGGTGATACAAGAAGCGGTTAAAAAAGGTCAGATCAGACACGTTGGCTTTTCCACTCACGCTCCCCTAGAGATTATTCTTGCCGCCATCAACACCGATTTATTTGAATTTGTTAATTTACATTACTATTACTTCTTCCAGCGCCATGCACCAGCGGTAGCTTTAGCCCACAGTAAGGATATGGGCATTTTCATCATCTCCCCAGCCGATAAGGGAGGACGTCTGTATACGCCACCCCCCAAGTTGGAACAGTTGTGCCATCCTTTCTCACCACTGGAGCTAAATTATAGGTTTTTGCTCAGCGATCGCCGTATCACCACCCTCAGTATTGGCCCCGCTAACCCAGATGAATTAACAGCCCCTCTGAATGTAGCCAACCGGGATGAATCTCTCAGTCCCATGGAAGTTGAAGCTCTCTCTCGTTTAGAGGCTGAGGCGCAAAATACTTTAGGAACCGACCACTGTAGTCAATGCTACGAATGTCTACCTTGTCCAGAAGGCATTCACATTCCCGAGGTTTTAAGGTTACGGAATCTGGCTATAGCTTACGACATGACTGGCTTTAGTCAATACCGCTATCAAATGTTTGAAAATGCCGGTCATTGGTTTCCAGGTGTTAAAGGCAATCGCTGTACAAGTTGCGGCGATTGCCTGCCTCGCTGTCCCGAACAGCTAGATATTCCCAACCTCCTGGCAGATAGTCACCAACAACTGAATGGTCCTCCTCGGCGTCGGCTTTGGGAATAATATTCCTGCCTTTTACTCCTAGAGTAAGTTGTTTCAGCCTCCTTGCTGGGAATTTAGAGACTTCCTTGGACAGCAGTATTGTTTGTTATAGTGAGGGCAAACGCCAGAGAACAGGCTGTTATTACGAGTCAATCAGAACAGCGTTGTGACCTGTATTTCACGGGATAATGTTCAGCGGTGAGATGCCATAACGAGGACCAAGTAGAGGAAAGAATATGAATGAAATCTCTAGAGAAGAAATGCGAGAGCGAATGGGCAATATTGACCTTATTCGTGATATAATATTTGGCTCTAAACTTGGAGAATACGATCATCGCCTCGATCAGTTAGAGACTCACCTCTCCTCCCTCGAGAAGGAAATGCGCGATCGCACAGAACAAGTCAAAACAGACTGTTTAAAAGAACTCCGCTCAGCCGTTGGTACTCTAGAAGAAAGAATCAAATCTCTTGATCTGACATCCCAGCGAGATAGCGCTGATATTCGGCAACTGATTGACCGAACCTACAAAAACTTTGCTAGCAATATTGAATCCATCGATAAAACACTGATTAATCAGACGACTTCAATTCGCACAGAACTCTCGGAAACGAGAGAAAAACTTCAAGAAGAAACCCGAAGTTTAAAATCTCAAATTTTTGATGAACTAGAAAGGCGGTTTTCTCTACTCACAGACGCTAAAGTTTCCAGAAATGATATGGCAGATATATTATTTGAGCTAGGTTTAAGGCTAAAAAAGGCTGAATTTGCTCCAGGATTGAGAGAGGCAGAACACTCCCATAGTGCAGAAGAAATTCTCTTATTAGAAGCCAGTAGAATTTCCGAATAAACTAAACCATTAATGTAGTAGTACAGCGGTAGAGTTGCTGGATTTACTATCCAGAGTTCAAAAGAGTTTTGGCTCCCTGAGATATTGATATTTAGGCAACATCTACCAGTCTCAGGGACGATTTAGGGTAAGGCAAATCAAAGTATGGCCTCATCAAAAGACAATCCATCAAGCGACTCTCAGCTAAAGGGCTTAATGGATTTATTGATGGATTTACAGATACTGAACGCGCCGCAAAAATCCCAGAAGAAATCTTCCCCCTCTACAGCACAGACAGCTCCTCAGGGGGAAGCCTTTTCTCAATCCGTGGAAGAACCTCACGATTCAAAAACAACAGCTAATTCGAGCAACATCGTTAACGGTACTGCTTCACAGAACGCTACGCACGAAGCACCCGCTTGGCAAATTAGCTCATCCCTAAAAGATGAGGCTGCATCGTCCCAGCAGCCGATGGAGAGTCATACCGAGTTGCCTTCAAACATAGTAGTTGAGACAGGCACGGGGACGCCGGACGTTCCGGACGTGGAGAAGATCAATGTGCCACATATGAACGCAACTGCATATCAGCTAAACGACCAGAAAGCTGTAGAGACTACTCGTGAATCCTCTGAAGCCGCTAATCATTTAATTGCAGAAGATCTGATCAGTACAATTGCAGGCTTAGTCAATCAGGCATCTTCACCCCTTGAGCAAGAACAGCAACCCGAAGCAGCTCCAAACCCGCCGCTTCAAGCCCCAACGGAACAGCATCAATCTGATCACTCAGACAAACGACCTGAGCAATCCTTCGATCAGCTTCTTCAATCTCAGTGGCAAAAAACTCAACGAAAAGAGCTGAGCAATCCTTTAACCGCAACAACGGGTAATGATGTAGAGAATTCACTTGAACTATTTGAGCGCTGGCAACGCCTGCTTTTGACGCAGGAAATGATGGATTCTCGCAAGGCTCTTGAGGATTTTAAAAAGAAATTAGAGAGCCTAGAACATCAAATTTATGAACCGACACAGTTAATTAATTTACTTTTGCCGTTAATTACTGAAATTTTGAGTCTCAAAATCGCGGCTCAAAGAGAAGACGTTGCCCATGCGATCGCTCCTATTGTAGATGAGATGATTCAACATCGCTCACAACAAGATAAAGGGGCAGTGAGTTCCGTTTTGGCTCCCGTGCTTCCCCAAGCAATTACCTACCAAGTCATCACTTCTCCCGGAGATTTAGCTAAGGCACTTGGTCCAGAAATGGGGCCAGCCATTAAAGAACAAATTAGCTTAGAACGGGATGCCATGGTGGATGCGCTCTATCCCGTAATTGGCAGTACGATTTCCAAGTATATGGCGGAAGCCATTCGGTCTATTAATGAAAAAGTTGAAAATGCTTTCAGCTTAGAAGGAATCTCTCGCAAAATCCGCGCCAAATTGCAAGGGATTTCAGAGGCAGAACTCATCTTAAAGGAGGCAATGCCCTTTACCGTCCAAGCGATTTTTTTAATTCACAAAGCCTCGGGATTGGTAATTGCTGAAGTTCAACCCTCCAATCGCCAGCGCTTGGAATCAGAGATGGTAGCAGGGATGTTGACAGCGATTCGCAGCTTTGTGAATGATTGTATCGCCCAATCGGGGGAAGTCTCTGAGATTGATGAGATTGATTATGGGGGTTCCAAAATTATCCTAGAAGTGGCAGGGTATTGTTATCTAGCAGCGGTGACTCAAGGAGAGCCGCCTAAGTCATTCATTCGTAAAATGCGAGGGGCACTGGAAAAAATCGTTCAACATCATGGTAAACCCATCGAATTATTTGATGGCGATCCCAGCAATGTCCCTGAGGCAATACACCAGAATCTCCAAGAATTAACAACACTCAGTCAGTCTCCGCAAGAGGCTGACAAACGCAAACCTCCGGTTGCATTGCTGGTAATTGGCTTGGCAGCACTGAGTGCTATTGTCATACCAACAGGGATTTATCATCATCTGAGTACCCTTGACCGCCAACGAGAGGAAAAAACGCGCTTAGCTTTGGCTTCTGATCCACAGTTAGCGGTTTATCGTCTTGATGTAGATGCCAATCTAGGCACTCTCAAACTGATGGGAAAGTTACCCAATCAGTATCTCCGGACTAAAGCTGAACAAATTGCTAAAAAAGTTGAACCCAACTTAAATATACAAAATGCCATTATCCCCGTTGAAATGCCTCCTGATCCGGTTTTAGCGGCTGCTGAGGTGAAGCGAGTCACGGACATTCTCAATCAGATGGAGGGGACTTTGATTTGGGCGGACTACTTAGACGGGAAAGTTATGGTGGAGGGCGCTGTGCTTCAGCAGGCAGATGCACAAAAAATCACAAAAGCATTTCAGCAAATTCCTGGTGTTCAATCTGTCACTAATACGGTACAGTTGCAGCCTGTAGCGATCGCTTCCCGCGTTTACTTCGATCAAGGCTCTGCCGAAATTAAAGCAGAAGAGCGCTCAAAAATTTCGCAAATTCGGGCATTTCTGGAACAGTATCCGAACAAGCATCTCAAACTTTTAGGTCATACTGACCCCAAGGGTACAGCTAGAGAAAATCAAGAATTGGCACTAGAACGCGCTAAAAGGGTAAGAGATGCACTAATCAAGCAAGGCATTAACGCCAAGCGATTAGAAATTGAAGGGACAATCAACCCTCCTGTTGGGGTGAAAGCTGAACAAATTCCCTTGTTAAGCCGATGTGTAGAGTTTGAGATGATCAGCCCTTAAGGCTTGTAATACCAAGTTCTGTCCATATAGGCTTAAATTTGGGCAAATTTTTGCAAGGAATAGCTGATAAAAGCATAAAATCTTCCAATAATGGCTTTCCTTTCCTAAAAAGTCCTGTTTTAAGAGAATCTGCGCTGATTTCCCCTTGATTGGGAGTGATAAGGGGAATCATACCAAATCCGGGTTAACTATACCCCTTGTGCAGGAAGCTAGGGGAGTTCCCGCAAGGTCCCGGAGGCTGGGGGAGAAAATCACTGGCATTAAAAGGGGGATTATAAAAGCGGATTTGGGATCAAACGAATTTGTCTGAACAAAAAATTACGCACTGAGTACCTGTTGATATGGCAATCATCTCTAAAAAAATCTGTATGGTTGGTGACTTCGGAGTCGGCAAAACTAGTCTAATTCGCCGCTTTGTCGATCGCCAGTTCAACGACCAGTATCTTTCTACTGTAGGAGTCAAGATCTCCCGCAAGCTCATAGAATCCGTGAATTTACAGATGCTCATCTGGGACATAGAAGGGCATACTAAGTTCAAAGGTATTGCTCCGAGTTACTTACAAGGGGCTAGTGGGGCATTAATCGTTGCTGATGTCAGCCGCATTGAAACCATTGAACGAATTCCTGAACATGTTCAGCTTTTTTTATCCATCAATCCTAAAGGTTCTCTCATTGTTGCTTTGAATAAGTCTGACTTAATTGACGAAGAAAAACTCACTAGACTCGTGCAAATGGTTGAACTTCAAAAATTAGATCGGGTCTCAAAAATTTACCAAACATCAGCTAAAACGGGTACGTATGTCGATGAAATTTTTGAGGAATTAGCTTACCAAATTAAAGCATCTACATCTATATGAATCATATCCTCAAGAAAATCTTAACTCCCCGCTACGAATACCTAACACTGGATCGAAACTTCAGGATTTTAGAGACATCCCTACAGGCTCAGCGTTTTGCTGATTGCCCCGACCAGTTAATCGTGGGAAATGATGTCCGTGTTCCGTTTCCTGAATTTTGGGGAGTTGAAGAGAGCCTTATTGAAATTATTGAAGGACGACAAGCAAATTTTGAGTTAAAAGGAATTGCCCGCTCCTCAACCAACAATTGTCCTTTATACCTTGATTTATATATCAGCGAATATTCTAATCCCAAAGAGCTTGATAGTAGATTAATCGTTTTATTGGAAGATGCAACTGAACAGATGCTGTTGCAGCAAACCCTAGCTCAACGAACTAACGAAATGCATCTTCTCATCAGTTCTTTAGCAGCCTCCAAAAATTATATTGATCAAATTATTACATCTATGGCTGATGCTCTGTTAGTGACCACACCATCAGGAATTATAAAAACTGTAAATCAAGGAACTCAAAATTTATTTGAATATAGCCAAGAGGAATTAATTAATCAACCTATTTCATCCTTCATTAATAACGAATATTTTACCCCAAAAATCTATCAAAAATTTTTTAATGAATCTAAAGATTTTCTAAGATATTTAGAAGTCTCTTGTCAAACAAAAACAGGAAAACCAATAGTCATCGCTTTTTCTTGTTCAGTCATTCAAACAGAAATACCCGGATTACAAAATTTTGTTTATGTAGGTCGGGATATCAGCGAGCGCAAGCGTTTAGAAGCTGAAATGATGAAAGCATTGGAACGGGAAAGGGAACTCAGAGAACTCAAATCTGACTTTGTTTCAATGGCAAGCCATGAATTCCGCACACCTTTAACTACAATCTTTTCTTCAACTGAATTACTACAACATTACGGTCATATCTGGACGGAAGATAAAAAGTTTAAACATTACCATCGAATTGAAAGTGCTGTCAAACGAATGACAGGACTTTTAGATGATGTTTTACTTTACAGTAAAGCTGAAGCAGGAAAGCTAGAGTTTAATCCCAAACCCTTAAAACTGAGAAGCTTTTGCAGCGATGTAGTTGAGGAAATACAACTGGGTATTGGAGAAAAGCATCATATAACTTTTGTCTATTCCGGTTCAGGTAAAAATGCCTGCATGGATGAAAAACTATTACAGCATATTTTGACGAATTTACTGAGTAATGCTATCAAGTATTCAGCTCCTGGAAGTACCGTTCTCTTTGGCTGCTACTGTGAAGAGGAAACGATAACTTTTGAAATTAAAGATGAGGGCATTGGGATTCCTCCTGAAGACCAAGCACAACTTTTTGAGTCGTTCCATCGAGCCAAAAATGTGGGAGATATTCCTGGAACGGGATTAGGTTTAGCGATTGTTGGCAAAGCGGTGGAGTTACATGCAGGAAAAGTTACCCTAAACAGTGAAGTGGGCGTTGGCACGACGTTTAGAGTCACCTTACCCTTATATAACAGAAACCAAAATGTTTTAGAAGAATGTTTTTGTTAACATTTGTTCAGTAATTCCACAAACATTGATAAGGAAACCTAAGAATAGATTTGTACGATACAAATTTGGATAAGGTCTAAGATTGGAGGCACAACTGCTTATCGAGTGCATCCGTTAAACTACGGAAATGATGACTTGTAGTATTCAAACCTTACCTAAAGAGGTAGTGAATCTCATTGCTGCTGGTGAGGTGATTGACTCTTTAGCGGCAGTGGTGCGAGAACTGGTAGAGAATGCCCTGGATGCGGGGGCAACACGGATTACTGTTTCGGTGTGGTCTGATCAGTGGCGGGTACGGGTGGCAGATAATGGGATGGGCATGGATTTGGATGATTTACAACGAGCTGCCACTGCCCACAGCACTAGCAAAATCCGTACTCGTGATGACTTGTGGAAGATTACTAGTTTGGGGTTTCGCGGGGAAGCCCTGCACAGTTTGGCGGCTTTGGCAGATGTGGAGATTTGGAGCAGACTGATAGGAACGGTTGAGGGTTGGCGGGTAGGGTATAACTCTCAAGGTGAAGCAATACAGGTGGACGCTGCTGCGATCGCTCCTGGTACAGTAGTCCATGTCTCGAATTTATTTGGGAATTGGCCCGTGCGTCGCAAGGGATTACCCAGTGTTGCCCAGCAACTCAAAGCTGTACAAACCCTGATTCAGCACGTCGCCCTCTGCCATCCCTGCATCACTTGGCAAGTGCAGCAAAACGAGCGTCCCTGGTTTACCATCAGTCCCGGTAAAACAGCACAACAGATTCTCCCTCAGCTTTTAAAGCAGGTACGGCAGACGGACTTGCAGCAATTAACGCTAGAAGTCCCGATACCGGAGATGGGGAGATGGGGAGACGGGGGCACTGGGGAGGAGAGGAAAATTGCCAATTCCTCAATCCAAAATGGAAGACTTCAGTTAGTCTTGGGATTACCCGATCGCTGCCATCGACGACGCCCGGATTGGGTTAAGGTAGCGACGAATGGGCGCTTGGTGCGATCGCCAGAGTTAGAACACACTATATTATCCGCTTTTACGAGAACCGTACCGCGCGATCGCTTTCCGGTTTGCTTTCTTCACCTCCAGCTTTGCCCCAGCCAGATTGATTGGAACCGTCATCCGGCGAAGGCAGAAATTTACTTACACTCCCTTTCTTACTGGCAGGAACAAGTATCCTGTGCCATTGAACAAGCACTGCGTATTAGTCCCGCAAATCTTCCCGAAGCATCCCAATCGGAACGGGTGACAAAGTTACTCAAAGTATCCGAGCAACAGGGGGCATATAACGTTAGCCGCTCGGTTCAATCGGCACCGGAAGACGATAAAAATATCCAAAAAGCCGCTGAGATTGGGCTAATTGAACTACGGGCAATTGCTCAGGTTCACAATATGTATATCCTGGCAGAGCATCCGACGGGGATGTGGTTGATTGAGCAGCATATTGCCCACGAACGAGTCTTGTATGAGCAACTTTGCGATCGCTGGCAGGTTGTCCCTTTAGAACCCTCAATTATTCTCAACCATTTAACACCTGCTCGAATCGAGCAACTTCAACGCTTGGAGTTAGAGGTAGAACCCTTCGGTGAGCAGTTGTGGGCGGTTCGCAGCGCCCCCGAAATATTGACAAAACGCACAGATTGTGCAGAAGCTCTGATAGAACTGAGCTTAGGTGGAGATTTGCAAGCCGCTCAGGTTGCCACTGCTTGTCGCAGCGCTATTCGCAATGGCACCCCTTTAAGTTTGCCAGAAATGCAAACCCTGTTAGATCAGTGGAAACGCACACGCAATCCTCGTACTTGTCCTCATGGACGCCCCATCTATTTATCTTTAGAAGAGTCAGCGCTTGCCCGTTTCTTCCGCCGTCATTGGGTGATTGGTAAAAGTCATGGAATTTAATGTGAGTTGCTCTCCGATACCACTACGACGAAAGATTGCCCATTACTTAGAAGATATTGAAACGCCTGTTGGTAGAGCAGTTAATTTGTTGATTTTGGGGCTGATTCTGCTGTCCTCAGTTATTTTCGTCGCCCAAACCTACCCTTTACCTACTTCGGTTCGGAATATTGTTGATACAATTGACCGATTCATTGGAATTGTTTTCGTAACAGAGTATTTAATTCGTTTTTGGTGTGCTGAAAATAAAATTAAATTCTTTTTTAACCTTTTTTCTTTGATTGACTTAATCGCCATAACGCCTTTTATTTTAAGGCTGACGAATATCCAATTTATTAGGATGTTCCGCTGGTTTAGGATTTTGCGATTAATTCGCTTTCTCAATATGAAAGTTTATTTTTTACGTCTTAATTCTGAAGATGGTGTAATTTTTGCCCGCATACTCTTTACTTTATTTACTATTATTTTTGTTTACTCTGGCTTGATTTATCAAGTTGAGCATCGGGTTAATCCTGAAGCCTTTAAAACGTTTTTGGATGCGTTCTACTTCTCAGTAGTCACAATGACAACGGTAGGCTTTGGTGATGTGACTCCAGTTTCAGAAGGCGGTCGATTGCTGACAGTCCTGATGATTTTGACAGGGATTGCGCTGATTCCCTGGCAGTTGGGGGATTTGATTAAGCAATTACTCAAAACGGCAAATCAAGTGGAAAAAGTTTGTTCCGGTTGTGGTTTGCCCTTCCATGATAGAGATGCTCACTTTTGCAAGATCTGCGGGACGATGTTGAAGCAGGTTCAGTAACAGCGATCGCAGAACATCAACCCTAATCGATGCCAACAAGAGCGATCGCGCTTTTCTCCTCCCTTAACCCAAACTTGCCCCAACTGTGGCACTCTGAAAAAAGAGAAAATACCCAATATTCTCGTTATAGAAACTAGCTCACCGTTTATGCAAACGCTTCCGACCCCTCAAACGGCCCCCAAATCCCCAGAGTTTGACACGACGATTCATCGTCGCAAAACTCGTCCTGTCAAAGTTGGCAATGTCACCATCGGCGGGGGGCATCCGGTGGTGGTGCAGTCGATGATTAATGAAGACACGTTAGATATAGACGGTTCTGTTGCTGCCATTCGTCGCTTGCACGAGATTGGTTGCGAGATTGTCCGCGTTACTGTGCCCAGTATGGCTCATGCCAAAGCGTTGGCAGAGATTAAGCAAAAACTGATCCAAACTTACCTAGATGTGCCTTTAGTTGCCGACGTGCATCACAACGGCATGAAAATTGCCTTGGAAGTAGCCAAGCACGTTGATAAAGTGCGGATTAATCCGGGATTATATGTATTTGAGAAGCCAAAAAGCGATCGCTCCGAATACACCCAAGCGGAATTTGACGAAATCGGCGAAAAAATCCGCGAAACTTTAGAACCTCTGGTCGTTTCCTTGCGCGATCAAGGCAAAGCGCTGCGGATTGGGGTGAATCACGGTTCCCTTGCTGAACGGATGCTCTTTACCTACGGCGACACCCCAGAAGGCATGGTGGAATCTGCCCTAGAATTTATCCGCATTTGTGAATCGCTAGACTTCCGTAACATTGTTATTTCCCTAAAAGCTTCGCGAGCACCTGTGATGGTAGCCGCTTATCGCCTGATGGTGAAGCGGATGGATGAACTGGGTATGGATTACCCCTTGCATCTGGGTGTCACAGAAGCAGGTGATGGCGAGTATGGACGGATTAAGTCTACTGCTGGCCTTGCACCCCTACTAGCTGATGGAATTGGTGATACCATTCGCGTCTCTCTGACAGAAGCACCAGAGAAAGAAATTCCCGTCTGTTACAGCATTTTGCAAGCACTGGGACTGCGGAAGACGATGGTAGAATACGTTGCCTGTCCGTCCTGTGGTCGTACCTTATTTAATTTAGAAGAAGTCCTGCACAAAGTCCGAGAAGCGACCAAACATCTAACAGGTTTGGATATTGCCGTTATGGGATGCATTGTTAATGGGCCTGGTGAAATGGCCGATGCCGACTATGGTTATGTCGGTAAGCAAGCAGGTTATATTTCTCTGTATCGGGGCAGGGAAGAAATTAAAAAGGTGCCGGAAGAACAAGGTGTTGAAGAGTTGATTAATTTAATCAAAGCTGACGGTCGTTGGGTTGACCCTTAAAGGTGTCAAAAAATAACATCTTCTTTTGTAGGGTGGGCATTGCCCACTCTACTGTTGTCTTAACTGCTTTACGACATAATTTCGAGAGTTAGGATACAGTAAGGGCACGGCATTGCCGTGCCCCTACAACCCACATATTTTGTCTCTCTTGTCAAATACTTCTACTTGACCGATGTGCTAGGACTGCTATAGCTCTTAAGCTTTCTTCATCCAGCTAAACATGGCTCGTAAATCTTTGCCCACATCTTCAATCGGATGTTCGGCTTCTTGACGCCGCATTGCGGTAAATCCAGGCTTACCGGATTGATTTTCTAACACAAATTCACGGGCAAATTGACCCGATTGAATTTCTTGGAGAACTTTACGCATCTCGGCGCGGGTTTGATCGTTGACAATCCGGGGGCCGCGAGTATAGTCGCCATATTCAGCGGTATTGGAGATACTGTCGCGCATCTTTGCCAGTCCACCTTCGACAATCAAGTCAACAATGAGTTTGACTTCATGGAGGCATTCAAAATAAGCCAATTCTGGTTGATAACCGGCAGCAACTAAGGTTTCAAAACCGGCTTTGATTAACGCACTCAAGCCACCGCATAATACGGCTTGCTCTCCAAATAAATCCGTTTCAGTTTCTTCCCGGAACGTGGTTTCCAAAATACCGGCACGAGTTCCACCGACACCTTTAGCGTATGCCATCGCGCGATCGCGAGCTTGACCTGTGGCATCTTGATACACAGCAAACAAACAAGGAACACCTTCTCCTTGTTCATAGGTTCGCCGTACCAAATGCCCAGGCCCCTTGGGCGCAACCATGATGACATCCACATCAGCAGGTGGGACAACTTGAGCAAAATGAATGTTGAATCCGTGAGCAAAGGCGAGTACCTTGCCAGCCTTCAAATTTGGCTCAATTTCATCCTTATAAACCGTTTTTTGCACCTCATCGGGCAGCAGAATCATAATTAAATCAGCGGCTGCGGCAGCATCAGCAACCGATTTAACAGTTAAACCGGCTTGTTCAGCTTTAGCGGCAGATTTACTGCCCGGATACAGCCCCACAATGACGTTCATGCCACTATCTTTGAGATTGAGGGCGTGGGCGTGACCTTGAGAACCGTAGCCGATAATGGCGATGGTTTTCCCAGCGAGTAGGTCTAAATTGGCATCAGCGTCGTAGTACATCCGGGCCATAAAGGCATCTCCTTGCGGCAAGTGTTGTGAGTAGATTGCAAACTCTTGATTTTACCGCAAAACTGTGACAAGTCTCTGCTTGTTAAAACTCATTTTAATTGAAGAAGGCAGTCCCGATGAAAAAATTTCATAGCCATGAATGAAAGTGGCATTTTCCATTCCCGACTCCCGACTCCCGACTCCCCACTTTCAAGTCAGAAGAAGGAAGGCAGAAGGAAGAGGACTCCAGGGCTTTTATGTTTATTACTTGTACTTGGTCGTTTGGGCCATTAAAGAAAGTCCTAACCTTTATGGCGACACCTATAAAAGCCCTTTGCCTTTTTGGTCAACGTGAACGCGAGAGTCCCCAGGTTCAGCGCTAGCAACCTGGGGAGGGATAGCGAGAAATCGGAGGCACGGAGATTTCTTACGCCGTTTATCCGGGTAGCTGCTTAATCCAGTCTTGAACAATCTCTGACATCGACACGCCTAACCTTTCCGACTCCTTCTGAAGCTTTTCTTTTTCTTTGTCAGTTAACCTGACAATTATTTTATTGGTTCTAGCCATTTCCCTCGTTACCTGTTAGTCTATATGTATCTACAAAAAGACTAACGCAGAGGTTAACTAAGTGCCAGTCCGACGTGTAACTTTTCGACTATACCCCAATAAAAAGCAAGAGCAAACATTGCGGTATCACCGGAAGTTGCACAAGGATTTGTACAACGCGGCTGTTTCTAATCGGTTTATCCAATACCAAAAGTTTGGGCATCGGGTTGACTATTTTGAGCAACAGAACAGCTTGCCAGCTTTTAAAGAAGTCTGGACAGAGTACAAGCAGTGCAATTGCATGACACTGCAAGCCACGTTGAAGCGTGTTGATTATGCGTTTCAACGATGGTTTAAAGGATTGGGTAAACGTCCTAAGTACAAATCAATCCGCCATTATTCAGGTTGGACTTATCCCAGTAAAACAGGGTGGAAAGCGCAGACAACAGGCGATAACGGCTACTTGGATTTAGCCAAGATTGGCTCTATCCAAATGCGAGGAAAAGCTCGTAGATGGGGAAGTCCTACAACTTGTACTATCGTGTATCGTAATGGTAAATGGTATGCATCCATTACTGTTGAATTGACTGAGTTACAGGTAGCAGCAAGGCAAACTGACTTTGGTGCTGTTGGCATTGATTTTGGGTGTAAGTCTGCACTGGCAATTACAGATGGCGAAACTCATTCCTTTGTAGAAGCTCCCAAGTTTCTACGAAAAGCCGAGGCACAAATTAAACGTCTTTCTAAGGGCAAGCGTCGTAAGATTGCACCCAACAGAGGGAAAAAACAGAAAGCTTCTAGTCGGTGGAAGAAAACCCAATCAAGAATCAGCAAGGTAACTCGAAAAGTTGCCAATCAACGCTCTAATTGGGTTCATCAAGTAGCGTCAGACATTGTTCGCTGTAATAGCTTCGTCGCTACGGAACAACTAGAAGTCTCGAAGATGACCAGAAAAGCCAAGAAAGGCAAGCGGAAAAAACAGAAAACTGGATTAAATAAGTCCATCTTGGACGTGGGCATGGGGATGTTGCGTGCTGCTATCGAGTACAAAGTTATTGAAGCTGGTGGCGTATTTGTTGAAGTTCCAACACGTACCGTAAAGCCCTCCCAAACTTGCCCTAACTGCGGAAATCAGCGCAAGAAAACATTAGATGAAAGAGTTCATCGGTGTGAGCGGTGCGGGTTCGCGTTGGATAGAGACTTAGCCGCAGCGCTTGTCATGCTTTTATGGTCACAAGGTAAATTGCCGGGGTATGAAACGTGCCTCGTAGGCGCTGATAGCGAAGCGGTAGCGAGTCCGCGAGCGTCTGTCGCTAGCTCTACTTCTGACACCCGTAAGCGAAAGCAAGCCGGAAGCCAGAAGCAACTAGGACAAATGAAGCGCCAGAAATCAGCACTTACTGGGCTGGATGCAAAAACCAGCCCTTCAACGAAGTAAGGGCTGGTAGTTTATTAAAAAATCAAAGGGTGAGTCAAACCCACCCCGGATACCTCTTCCGCGTTGAAGCGAGAGGATTGAAACGATGACAACCATTACTTGCGTTACTAGCAAAATACGCGAGTTCGATAGGCGATCGCGTCTCTATAAAGTCGCAGATCAGTTAATGCTGTACTCGCCCTTCCGGCAGACTCAGATTCAACGAACAGGGCATCACGGAATTAATTCGGTATAGGTGAGGTTGATTGTCGTAAACTTCCCCCCAGTCACTTTAATGTTCTGGAGTTCATTTCTGGTATTACCCAATACTAGGTAATTAGACTTCTCGATTTCAGAAACGAGTGTGTAGGTTCCTGGTTTGAGACTAACGCGGAAGTACCCTTCTTTATCCGGTTGAATCCGCGTAACTTTGCGTCCTGCCCGATTCAGAACAACGATAGGAATTGGACAAGGAGTGATAACGGGTTCAATCCGTTGTTCAGTCCCATCTGGGTTACGTGGTATATTTCCAGGCATTCTACTCTTGGTTGAGCGCCCCGAAATTCCGCTCACTGATAACTGACGGCGTGGGCGTGGCGTATTTCGTTTGGCTGTATCCTCTCGATATTGCTGTGGGACGGAATCGGGGATTTGGGAATCCTGCTGTAGGTTCTGAGTCAGAGCTCGACTGGGTATGGAGTTAGTGGGCACGAAGGCTTGGGTTGAAGCGGCTGCGATCGCTAAAGTAATTCCCACAACTGCCCCAGTTGTCAATTGACGGATATTGAACATAATTTTAATCTTAGCTTCCAGGTGAATGATTAACCTCAACAGCAGAAAGCGATCGCTTAGCGCTTGACATTCCTTGGAGATCAATTATCCAAGTTCAGGCCAACATTGCCTCACTACTTCTTAATGAGTGATTTTAAAGATAGGAAAAATCTGCTGTCTTTCCTCCCAAATTGGCATTGAAACAGTTGAGTATCCGGTGAGTTGCAAATTTGGTAACCAGTCATTTCTGCATCCGATCATTGCTACAAGGGTAGGGCAGATAAGCCTATTTGCTAAATAGACAGTCCGAACGTAGCTACGGATACAAAGAAATCTGGCTGACCAAGCAGAATCGCACCTCAAGTCAGTTTGAGTACAGGGGATTAACTCTCTTCCAATAGAAAGATGCTCCTGTCCCTTAAACGGGAGAGAATCTAAACCACATTTAATTTAAGTTAACTTCTCACCCCTTCTCTGAAAAAAGCTGGAAATGAAGGAAATCATTTTTGCATGGAGAAGACGCGATCGGGAGATAGGGGTCGCTTTTTAGTGCTGCTAGTCTCCTACGAGAAGACAAAGTGGCATGGGAGCGTTGCTGACCCTCAACCAACAGGCACACTTTGGTGCTTTGCTCTCCATAAAACCTAAATCCAAATTTAAACAAAAGGAAATTAAAGGTGAAAATCGGATCTAATTATCTGGGTGACGGTCGTTGTGAATTTACGGTTTGGGCTCCTTCTCATGACGAGGTAGCGGTGCAAATTGTTTCCCCTGAAAATCGCATCATCCCCTTACAAAAGGATGAACAGGGATACTGGAAAACAATCGCAGAAGGCATTGAACCAGGAACGCTTTATTTTTACAAAATTGCAGGAGATGATAGACCAGACCCCGCTTCGCAGTATCAACCGAAGGATGTGCACGGGCCTTCAGCAGTAGTCGATCACAGCACGTTTACCTGGAATGATGCGGGTTGGTCGGGTATTCCTTTGGAGGAAATGATTATCTATGAACTGCACGTCGGTACATTTACCCCGGAAGGCACGTTTGAAGCCATTATCCCCCGATTGAGAGAGTTGCGTGAATTTGGGGTAAATGCGATCGAGATTATGCCCGTTGCTCAATTTCCGGGCGATCGCAACTGGGGTTACGATGGTGCCTATACCTATGCCGTGCAAACTTCCTACGGTGGCCCTGAAGGGTTGAAAAAACTCGTTGATGCCGCTCACCAAGAGGGACTATCGGTTATTCTCGATGTGGTTTACAACCACTTTGGCCCGGAAGGAAATTACACCAGTCTCTATGGCCCCTACTTTACCGAGACGTATAAAACGCCTTGGGGCATGGCGATGAACTTTGATGATCACCATAGTGATGGGGTGCGGAATTACTTTATTGAAAACGCGCTTTACTGGTTTCAAAACTATCACATGGATGCCCTGCGTTTAGATGCTGTCCACGCCATTTATGACTTGGGGGCGAAACACGTCTTGCGAGAAATGGCAGACCAAGTTGCTACCCTTTGCGAGTCTATGGGGAGGAAAGTTTATCTAATTGCTGAAAGCGATTTAGACGACGTTCGGATAATCCGCGAGAAGGAGTTGGGGGGATATGGGATGGATGCTCAGTGGAGTGACGATTTCCATCACTGTCTTCATACCTTGCTCACAGGAGAGAAGAGGGGATATTACCAAGATTATGGCACAGTTGAACAGCTAGCGAAAGCCTACAAAAAAAGCTTTGTTTACGACTGGCAATACTCTCTTAATCGTCAAAAACATTACGGGAGTGATGCTAGCGATTATCCCGGTCATCAATTTGTTGTTTGTACCCAAAATCACGACCAAGTTGGCAATCGGATGATGGGTGAACGCTTAACCCATTTAGTATCCTTTGAAGCGCTGAAACTGGCGGCTGGGGCGATGATGCTAACTCCCAACATTCCCATGATATTTATGGGGGAAGAGTACGCAGAAGATTCTCCTTTCTTATACTTTGTGAGTCACACAGACCAGGATTTAGTTGAGGCAGTAAGGCAGGGGAGAAAAAGAGAGTTTGCCGCTTTCCATGCAGAAGGAGAATTCGTCGATCCCTTTAGTGTTGATACGTTCAAGCAATCTAAATTGAAATGGGAGAAACGCCAAGAAGGCAAACAAAAAGCGCTACTAGAACTTTATCAGCACTTAATTCAGTTACGCCGCACCATGCCTGCGCTGAAATCTCTTGATAAGCAAAATCTAGAAGCAACGGCTGTTGAGGACGATAAGCTTTTGTTCCTTCGTCGTGGAAGTAGTGGAAACCAAATTTTATGCGTCATGAACTTCAATGACAAAGAGGTTAAGTTTAAAACCGCTCCAGACGGTATCTGGCGAAAGATTCTGGATTCTTCTGATTCTAAATGGATGGGTTCAGGCTCTACCATGCCAGAAAAACTAATCCGGGAACAAGAAGCAACAATTTCCCCACAAAGCTTTGCTCTCTACGAACTCGACACATTAGCACAATAGCCAATCAGTATCGCTGAAGTGGTAGGGTGTGTTAATAGCGCACCCTACATCTAGTCGTCCAAAACATTATTTAAGGGTAAGAATTCAATCATGCGGATTCCCAGAGCTACCTACCGAATTCAATTTCAATCAGAATTTAAGTTTGAAGCAGCAAAAAATATTATTGGTTATCTTTCGGAATTAGGAATTTCTGACCTTTACGCTTCACCAATCTTTAAAGCTAGAGCAGGCAGTACTCACGGTTATGATGTCGTTGATCCTACTCAACTCAATCCCGAATTAGGGACACCTGAAGATTTTGAAACGCTGGTAAATGAAATCAAGAATCATGACATGGGATGGGTGCAGGATATTGTTCCCAACCACATGGCCTATGATAGCCAAAATCTCTGGTTAATGGATATTCTAGAAAATGGCACGAATTCTGAAGCCTCTGAATACTTCGACATTGACTGGGAGCACCCTTATGAAGATTTCAAGGGTCGAGTGCTAGCTCCCATGTTGGGCAATTTTTATGGGGAATGTTTAGAGAATGGAGAGATTCAACTCAACTATGATGATAGCGGTTTAAGCGTCAATTATTACAGCCTGAAATTGCCTGTCCGCATCGAATCTTATGCTCTGTTTCTCACGCAGAACTTGGGGCAGTTGGGCAGAGAACTAGGAAGACGACATCCAGATTTTATCAAGTTACTGGGTCTTCTTTATCTGATCAAGAACTTACCGAGTGACCCCAAAGGCAAAGAACGATATGACCATGTAGCGTTTGTCAAAGGGCTTTTGTGGGATCTTTATACCGGAAATCCTGAAGTCAAAGAGTTTATTGATAACAACGTCAAATTTTTTAATGGTGAAAAGGGGAATCCAGACAGCTTCACTCCTCTAAATAATTTGCTGAACGAACAGTTCTATCGCCTTTCATTTTGGAAAGTTGGTGCCGAAGAAATCAATTATCGCCGATTTTTTACCGTTAATGAACTGATTTCGGTCAAAGTTCAGGAACTCAAAGTTTTTCACAAAACTCATAATTTTATAAGCCAGCTTGTTGAAGAAGGAAAAGTAACCGGATTAAGAATAGACCACATTGATGGACTATATGACCCCACTGAATATTTGAAGCGGCTCCGAGAAAAAGCCGGGGATGTCTACATCAGTGTTGAAAAGATTTTGGAACTTAAAGAAGACATCCCTAAAGCTTGGCCCATTCAGGGAACGAGCGGCTACGATTTCTTGAACTACCTCAATGGCATTTTCTGTCGATGTGAGAGTGAACAACCGTTTACTGACCTTTATAAGAGGTTTACTCGCATTGAAACCCCTTACGAGCAGCTATTTGAAGAGAAAAAACTGCTAATCGTTGATAAGAACTTAGCAGGAGATGTAGACAATCTCGCTCAAATCCTGAAAAAAATCGCAGGTCAATCCCTACGAGGAATTGACTTTACCATGAACGGTCTAAAAAGAACGCTTGGTGAAGTACTGGCGCTTTTCCCAGTTTATCGGACTTACGTTAATGGGGATGGGATAAGTGAAGATGATCGCACCTACATCAAGGAAGCGATCGAAGAAGCAAGAGGGAGAATTCCGTTACTTTTGAACGAACTTAACTTTATTGAAAAGTTGCTCTTGCTGGACTGGCATGAGGGGTTACCGGAAGACCAAAAAGGCTTGAGACTTCACTTCATAATGAGGTTCCAACAGTTGACTGGGCCTTTGATGGCAAAAGGGATTGAGGATACCCTGTTTTATGTTTACAACCGACTTCTTGCCTTGAACGAAGTGGGGGGAAATCCGGGAAAATTTGGCATCACACTTGATGAGTTTCATCAGGCCAATCAAAAACAAATGACTGCTTGGCCTCACAAGATGAATGCTACGGCAACCCACGACACAAAACGTGGTGAGGATGTCCGGGCAAGATTGAATGTGCTTTCAGAAATTCCCGATGAATGGGAAAAACAAGTAAAGACTTGGAGTGAACTCAATCGCTCTCAGAAAATCAATGTGAGAGGGAGAGCGGTTCCCGTTCCTAATGATGAATACTTCCTTTATCAGACTTTGGTTGGTTCTTATCCGTTTGATGAAAGTGAGAATGCTTCATTTGTTGGGCGGGTTAAAGACTATATGCTCAAGTCAGTAAGAGAAGCAAAGCTGCACACGGCTTGGTTACGCCCGGATACAGCTTATGAAGAGGGATTTTTGGAATTTGTGGAGAAAGTTTTAGAGCCTTCCGACTCCAATCAATTCATGAAGGAGTTTCTGCCTTTCCAGAAGTGGGTAGCTGAGTATGGCATCTTTAACTCGCTTTCACAAGTATTACTGAAATATGCAGCTCCCGGTGTGCCGGATACCTATCAAGGAACGGAATTCTGGGATTTGAGCATGGTAGACCCCGATAATCGCCGTCCCGTTGATTACGAGCAGCGAATTTTGTTCTTAAAGGACATTAAAGAGAAAGCTCAAGGCGATATTGTGCAGCTAATTGATGAGCTATTCTCGACTAAGGAAGATGGCAAGATTAAGCTGTTTCTAACGTACAAAGCCCTTCAGGCAAGGAAAGAGAATTCGGCAGTTTTCGAGAAAGGAGATTACCAAACTTTGGAGGTGAGTGGGAAGTTCAAGGAGCATATTGTGGCGTTTGCGAGAAGCGTTGGGGATACGACAGTACTCGCAGTAGCACCTCGCTTCTTTACTAGCTTGATCCAACCCGGAGAGTATCCTCTCGGTGAAAAAGTCTGGGCAGATACTCAGTTACACCTTCCCCAAGGTTCACCGTCTAGCTGGCGCAATGCCATTACTGAACAAACGCTGTCTGGAAGTGGTGCGATCGCAATTAGCCAAATGCTCCAACACTTTCCCGTAGCATTGCTCGTTAGCCAACCCAATCCCTAATCTTGCCTGAAGAAGATACTCCAAAGAGGGAGGCAAGGCCGACACAGGGTTCTCCGTGTTCCCCTGTCTCCCTGGTGCTGGGTATCTTCCTGTCCTCTTGCTTTAGCCATGAAGGTTGCCAGTATCTCCCTCCTGATGCCTTGCATCACCCGGCCACGGCAAAGGCTCACTATGTTCTCGTCGGTGTTCCTGTTTGACCATCAGCACGTGTGCTGCCGCCTGTCGGATCAGCATTTCGTACATACTTGTACCTTGCCGTTGATGCGCTGACTGCGTTGACATCCGGTGTTTTGGAGCGTTGGTATCAATCCAATCTCGTTGTGCCTTTGCTACCTGTTCTACTAAACGCAGACGCTGTTCATCGCCAAGATCATGAGCGCAGTGCATCGCGGCGCATAGGGCATGGTAAGCCGTTTCGTAATGTCCGCTTACCAAAGCTTCTTGGCTAACTGACATCAATTGCTGGTACATATCACCCTGTTGGCCATCCCATCTAAATTAAAACTCGATTCCTGGTTGTGCCTTGATACCCTGTTCACGGAAGGGATGCTTAACCAGCGTCATTTCCGTGACTAAGTCAGCTTTTTCAATTAAGGCGGCAGGTGCCCCTCTACCCGTGAGGATAACGTGAGACATCTCTGGCTTTTGTTCCAGTCCTGCTAAAACATCTTGAATATCTAGGTAACCTAGCTTCAAGGCAACGTTAATTTCATCCAACAGTACCAGTCGGAAGTCAGGGGTATGAATAAACTCCAACGCCTTTTCCCAAGCCATTTTCGCTTTTTCGATGTCTCGCGCTCGATCTTGCGTTTCCCAGGTAAAGCCTTCACCCATGGCATGGAATTCTAACTGAGGTGTCTCGCCCGGTGCAGCAGATGTCCAGTGTTGCAACGCTGCTTTCTCTGCGGGTTCCCATGCTCCTTTGATAAATTGTACGATCGCAACTTTATAGCCATGACCGAGCGATCGCAACACCATCCCTAATGCTGCTGTCGTCTTTCCCTTGCCGTTACCGGTATTAACAATAATTAAACCCTTCTCTGGTGATGCTTGAGCGAGGCGTTGCTCTTGCACCTCCTTACGCCGCTGCATTTTTCGCTTATACTGTTCCGGTGTTAGTCCTAATGATTCTGAACCAGAAACCTCAATAGATTCCAAGGTTTCGTTTGAGTCAGTATGGGAGTCAATCTTCATAAGAAAAGCCAGAAAGATAACGATGAACTGGGGATGGAATTATGAATTATGAATTATGAATTAGTCTCAATCCAAGGCTGGTATAGTTTTCTTCCAAAGTTTAGTTGGATCATGTTAAGGGATAGACAAGGGAAGTGAGTGTAGAAATATTTCCCTAGAATGCCTCTATAATTGCCTTTCCTCACCGGGAATTATGAATTTTTCATAATTCAGCATTAATCATTCATAATTCATAATTTTCACCTATTTCATCCAAGAATAATCCCATGAGGGCTGTTCAATTTCTTCAATCCACCTAATTGAATGGTTCTGATCGATCAGAGAAAAAGGCTTTTGTATGTTCTCCATCCAAGAGAAATCCCAGGAAGGAGGATTTAATTCTTCAACGATTTGCACCATATCTCCCTGGTAATTTTCATTGACTTGTATCGCTTTAGAGCGCAAATGAACAGGCACATAACGTAGGTGAACAGGTAGCCCATGTGCTAGCAAAAATTCCGCCAATTGATCAGGATGGATGTAGATTCCCTTGGCATGAAGATTCTGCAACATTTCCTCAAATGTGGGCCAGCGTTGATCAGTTTTTAGCTTGGAGGACAACTGCATGCTACACAGAGCAATATGGAGAAGATTCCTTGGTATGACTGACATGGGTTGCATCTAAACAAAATTGTGAGGCATCGTGAGTCATTGAAGCGACCAACGATACAAAGTTTTATGACGTAACAAAACTCAGCCGTTACTGATGTCTTTGTTCAAACTTTGGCTTGTACTCATTAGGATTTTTGGCTTTATATCAGTTGGAGGGAACACGATACACAGCTAAAGAAGCAGTTTGAGTTAAGCTCACGCTTTGTTGCTATTGCGAAAGTTTTCTGGTTGCTGATGAGCGATTTTTGGATACTTTCGTATCCTATCTTAGCTAACACAGCATTCAGGCGATCGCTCTGGCTTGCGCCGAGTTAGCAGTACGTAGCGATGCGCTAGCCTCAGAACAGCAGGATGCAGTCTGGCAGAGCTAGCGCATAGAAGCAGGACTAACTTAGGTAAAATTCATTTGTTTGAGTCACTCAACCTTATGATATCAGGCAAGATAGCTGTCCTAGAAGGGAATATCACGCAGCAGCGAGTTGATGCCATTGTCAACGCTGCGAACACTTCTCTGTTGGGAGGTGGTGGTGTGGATGGCGCAATTCATTTCGCAGCAGGGCCGGGATTATTAGAAGAATGTCGGCAATTAAATGGCTGTAAAACGGGTGATGCCAAAATTACCAAGGGTTACAATCTCCCTGCTGATTGGGTGATTCACGCCGTCGGCCCCATCTGGCGAGGCGGCAGTCGTGGTGAGGATGAACTCTTAGCGAGTTGTTATCGCCGTTGTTTGGAGCTTGCTGAGCAGTACGAAATCCGCTCCATCGCTTTCCCTGCCATTAGCACGGGTGTTTTTAGCTTTCCTTTGCAGCGTGCAACCAGAATTGCCGTGAAAGAAGTCAAGAAATTTTTGGAAAGCCATGCTTCTATTGAGCAAGTGATTTTTGTTTGCTTTAGTCGCCAAACCTACGATTGCTATAAGTCGGTGGTGAAAGAAATATTGCTCTCACAAGGTCAAGAATGATGATGTCATCTGTGGTATGGCAGCTTGGTTTAACTGCGTTTTTGGCGTTCTACCTGGCCTGGAATTTAGGGGCCAACGATGTCGCCAATGCGATGGGAACTTCCGTTGGCTCAAAGGCGGTTACTCTGCGGCAAGCGCTGGTGATTGCTGGCATTTTAGAATTTACTGGCGCTGTTTTGTTCGGTCATGAGGTTTCTGCTACCTTAGCGACGGATGTAGCGAACCCGGAATTATTTGCTCAAAGGCCGCAGTTGCTGGTTCTGGGTATGGTTTCGGTATTGCTTGCTTGTGGCCTGTGGTTACAAATCGCGACGAGCCGAGGGTGGCCTGTTTCATCATCCCATGCGGTGGTGGGAGCGATCGCAGGATTTAGTTGGGTGGCAGCAGGGTTTGCTGCGGTTGACTGGGCAACAATTGGTGGCATTACTGTTGCCTGGGTACTCACGCCAGTAGCCAGTGGTATTTTAGCAGCCGGATTTTACAGCTTAGTGAAGTATTCGATTCTCGATCGCCCCAACCCCATTGAGCAACTACGGGAGTGGATTCCTTGGCTGAGTGTAACGCTGTTTAGTGTCTTTGGCGTCATTGTACTGCCTAGCCTGTTTAATCGACCCTTATTCGCTGCGTTACCCATTCCTACCCATGATTTACCTATTGCTACGGGTGCTGTTGCTGCCGTTACCCTCGCCTTCATCAGTTGGCGTCAACTAGCGCGGTTTACTTCAACACCAGGAGAAATTCAAAACCCTGCTTCCTCATCTCCCCCATCTCCATTCCCTAATCCTGTAGAACGTCTGTTAGGACGATTTCAGGTACTGAGTGCTTGCTTTGTGGCCTTTGCTCATGGTTCTAATGATGTAGGAAATGCGATCGCTCCTTTAGCGGCAATCGCTTACATCCTCCGCACAGGTTCGGTTCCCCTATCGGGTTTTAGCGTTCCTTTGTGGATTCTCGTTCTCGGTGGCGGCGGTATCGTTTTTGGTTTAGCGATTTGGGGCAAAAACGTAATTACCACGATTGGGGAAAACATTATCCCCCTTCAACCCAGTAGTGGATTTTGCGCCGAAATTGCCACCGCTACTACTATCTTGCTAGCTTCACGCGCTGGAATACCCGTTTCTACATCCCATGCTCTTGTTGGTGCTGTTGTCGGTATTGGATTGGTTCAGAACTGGAGGAAAGTTCGCTTTCAAACTGTCCAAGGTATTGCTTTGGCATGGATTATCACTCTTCCTGTAGCAGCAGGGTTAGCAGCAATTCTCTTTGTTTTTCTGCGTCTGCTGTTCCTTCGGGGATGATACATTGAGCTTTACCCAATGATGTGATTGAGCTTAGCGATTTGTTTCAGCTCGAATTTCTTGAATAATATTTGCAATTTCTGCTTCTGACTGGATGTACCGCGCAAGCACTTGAGCAGTTGCTTCTAACACACGGTTAGAAAATAATTTGGCTAAATCTTGCCGCAAACTCTGCCCAATATACAACTTGAGTAAAGCGTCCAAGGACATATCTCGACTAATAGCTACTTTTTTGAGAGATTCTAAGGTATCTTTTGGTATTTCTAGAGATAGTGTTTCTTTGGGACGAGGGTGCAGTTGCAATTTGAATTCTTCTTCAGGATTCTTCATATAATTTCCTTTCAGCGCGAGTAGCAAAGCAGAAACCTGTTCAAGGAGACGCAATTTCCGCACACTACAAAGGTAGATATTGAACACAGTTGGCTAAATCTTCAACCTCGCTTGCTTTCGCAATGATTTCCAAGTCGCGGATACAATCACCAACGGTAACAAGCCGTTGATGAGCGTAGATGACACCAGCAAAACTTACTTCCTCAACTTGACGGCGGTTTGCTTCAACTAAAAAGTCCTGATCTTGTGTAAAAATAACTCGCTGAAGTTCCGCTGCACGTTCAAGTACAAGGAGATCTGGTGTGCCAGTTCGACCATCTTCTTGAACAGTCAAAACATCTACTCCTCGCTGACGCAACCCATCAGTAATTCCCTGATGTATGTGTTCATCCATGTAAAGGGCTATAGTCAATTGATTAGCCCCTTGGCGCGGAGTTTTTTAGTTAAAGGCGATTCACCAGCTTCTCGACGTAGCTTTTCAGCATATTGGAAGCGTCGCTCCATATCTGCATCAAGTTCTTCTTTATAGTCCCAGTAATAAGCTAATGCTGAATAAATTTGGCTCATTGCTAGATAGGGATGTTGATGTTGAAGTTCTTCAGGACTCCAACCATAAGCGAGATGAGCCTCGACTAATTCAATGACTTTCATCGTGGTTCCGGCGATGATTGGGACGTTGCGATCATCGAGTTCCACGTATTTGTGTTCGGTTTTGGTGAGTGTCATGGCTCGTAACTCATTGATGGCATTATTTTAGGCGATCGCTCAATGGCAATGGCTCTCTCATTGGTTTTTTGAGTATCGCACTCGTATCACTCCAACTCAAGAAGCGATCGCACCCATCAAGTCCAACCCCTCAATTCAACTCACTTACCACTTTTGCTATTTCTTCTGCCTTTTCAGGATACAGTCGCGCCAAATAGCCGCACATCTGATAAGCAGCATCCAGGTAGTAAGAACATGGAATTAACAACTTTTTAAAACTTGCCTTATCGCCTGTCTCAGTAAGGACTTCAGCAACTTTTGGAAGGTACCTGTCGCGCTCAGTGAGAAACCTCTCTGCTGTCCTTACCGCAAGCTCACCCTTCCCTGCCCATGCTTGTATCCTAGCAATTACTTTGAGTGCTTTCTCTCGCTTCTCTTCATCCTCAATCTTGTCTTTAGCATCAATGGCAGCATCAAGTGTTGATACTTTTTCTCCTTGCTTGAACTGAGTCCAGGCAATACAAAAAAGCACTATTATCTGCTCCCATTGATCTTCAATCTCGTTTAGTAGCTGAATGGAATTGGGAATTTCTCCTATCTTTGCCTGTGCTTCTGCTATTTTCCATAAGTACTTAGTTGCCTCTCGCCTTGCTCGTTCTAAGGTGAGTTGTGCAGCCTCTTTGTCCTTAACTGCTTGTGCCTCTGCTATTGTGCATAGAATGTTTACCCGCTCCCATTCCACATAACGTCCTTCTGCAATTTCCAAAGCAGTAGTGAGCGTTATCTGTGATTCTTCCCACTGTCCGTCTTCTGCCTGTGCCTTCGCGATGGCTCCCAGAACCTTAGCTTCGTTCTCTGGATATTCGATGAGCTTCACACTTTTACGTGCGTCGGTATACTTCTTTGCCCTCACCTGTGCCTTAGCTATAGCGATGAAGCTATTTACACGTTTTTGTTGCATTTGAATTCTTTGGGCAATCTCACTAGCACGATCAAAAATAATTTTCGCCTCTTCGTGCTTGTCTGCCTTTGCCATTACCTCTGCTATTCGTGCTAAGGCAATTGCTTGTTCAGTAGGGTCATTAATCCTTTGAGCAATCCGGTTAGCAAGGCGGGCAGTATTAGCTCCTACCTCCTTCTCAACTTTTACCTGTTCCACTGCTACATCTGCTAGCGCAAATGCCTGGGAAAATTCAGTTTCAACTCCTTGTTTAATCTGGAGAGCAGCAGCAAAGATACCCCTTGCTACTTGAGTTTTCTCTTCTTCGGCTAGTGCCTTTGCGATAAAGCCTAGAACTTCTATTTGCTCTAAACCGTCTATTCCTTCAGCAGTAGTCTCCAGTAAAGCATGAAAATTTTCTGTCTCGGCGTGTCTAAATGCTCTTGTCATCAGCTCATTGGGTTGTCTTATTTGATTTTCATTTTCTTTAGTAATCTTGCGTTTGTTCGCATAATTAATCCAACTTCTTTTTTCTTCTTGCGAACTTACTATTTCTTTGAGAGCGTCAAAATTTCCATGA
This sequence comes from uncultured bacterium, assembly GCA_966675205.1. Taxonomy (GTDB): domain Bacteria; phylum Cyanobacteriota; class Cyanobacteriia; order Cyanobacteriales; family Coleofasciculaceae; genus JBFLZA01. The sequence goes on along the minus strand of CBKWLJ010000028.1, from coordinate 3,537 downwards.
TTACTCAAAATTTTACAGAGAAGGCGACGGTGATAATTATCCAAAATATGCTGAACTAGAACGGTACAGCTTTCCTTATTTACATTAAAAACATACGCGATCAAGTATGCAGCATAATCGCTTTGCCAGTTAAATGGATCGTTCGGGAAACGAGGCAATTGTTTCTCCTGCAACTTATCTAAAGTCTCCCGTGCTTCATCGAGCTTTCCCTCATCTTTCAACTCCCACGCCAGCAGCAAATACCACAGGATAAGACTTTTAATCTCAAATTGCTCTGCCAGTTTCCATGCCTTTTTTAGGCTACCCGATCGCAGCGCATCAAGTGGTGACTCTTGCGAAGTTGTCTGCACCAGACGCCGTGCATGTACCAACAGAAACTCTGCCATTACACCCGCATCATCCCTATTAGCAGCACCTAATAAAGCAGTCTGCACTGTCTTCAGAGGTAAATTAGCCTCATCAGGCAAGTGTTCCCGTTGGCTAGAGGCAAAGTCTTCTTTACGAGCGATCGCATACAACTCCTCCCACCGCTTCGCCTCACTCAAATGTTCTGCATAATGCCGCAATGCATAATGGCTCTGGTGTTCCTGCCATTTGGCACAGTAGTCAATCAACGCCTGCAAAACATCCTCAGTATCGTCCCCCAATTGGTTAGTAAACGTTTTAGCTAGCAACGGGTGGGCAAAAGCGTAGAGCTTCCCCTCAGAAATTCTCATCCAGCGCGTCACCTGCCAACACTGATGCAACTGCCGTAAGCTACGATCGCGCATTCCTGTCAGCGCCTTAACATCCTTTTTTTCTAGTGCCCCTTTCGCCACCGCCAGCAGTGCAAAAAACTGCCACCGCTCATCCGGCAAGTCCAGTTCGTCTAAGCGCTTGAGTTGCTGCTCTACATACCGCTCGAACCCCTTGGGCGTCTGTGCTAATACTTCCCGCACATCCCGTTCCTGTTTTGCCGCACGACTCAACTCATCAGTCAGGTAGTTGAGGTAAAGTGGAAAGCCTTGGGTAATCTCATCCAGTTGGGCAACAAAATGGGTATCCTCTGCAAATACTGCCAACTCACCCTCACCAGCTTGTTGTAACCAATCTGCGATCGCTTCACGATACAAACGATTAAGGTAGATTGGCTGTGCGTTATCTGTCCAACCGCTCAGATATTCTGGCTCTTGCCCTTCCTCTGCTCTCGCTGAGGCAATGACAAACACATTTTCAGGCAAGGGAGTGGGAAAGGGAGGTGAAAAGGGATGATCTGCTTCATCTAAACCATCTAGAGCAATAACCAGAGGTTTATCTTCTCGTGCGCCGCGTTCTCGTAAGATGCTATAAAGCGTCTCCCGTAGCTGATTTTCATCGTTGGGCGGCTGTTGGTAGCTGAGCTCGTAGTAAATATAAAGTTGCCGCAGCAGATTGCGATAAGCACTCTTCACAGAGCGAGTGACATCATAGCGCTGACTGAAAAAATGGTAAGCAATGAAACAGTCTTTGTCTCGCGATGCATTCACCCAGTTAGCTAGCAGCGCTGTTTTGCCAAAACCAGCACCAGCCTTAACGAGTATTACACCACTGGATTTCTCAAGCAAAAAGTCATCAAGTTGTTGAAATTCTTCCTCACGCCCCACAAACAACTGAGTATATTCGTTGACAATTTGCTCAACCTTATCAATAACCTCCCACTCAGGTAGTCTATTTTCTCTACCAAAGTTTGCCTCTAAAACTTTTTCAACTTCGCGTGCCTGTTCAACTTGGAATTTATTAACTTCTCCTAAGACATTCCGATAATCCCAAATATCTTTCTTCGTATCGAAACAAAACTCACTTTGAATTATTTTATTTATTTCTTTATCTGAATAAGAATTTTGCTTTTCCGTTAAAATGTAGATAACTAATCTATTATAATTTTTGTATAATTTGTATTCAATAAACTTACTTAATGTATGTTTGATTTTTTCAATGCCAGGTGTGGCTGTAATTTGAAAAGCAACTCTTGCTGTTTCATCACCTAAATCAACGCTAGGGAAGTTACTACCCTCCGTAAAATTCAAGTTTCTCAGGTTTTTATAGCCGTAAACTTCAGCAAGGAGAGGGATTAATACATTTTCAGACACCTTATTAATATCTGTTTGTTGCATAGCTGTAGCAGCCTTAACCTCAGTCACAAAAAGTGACATCAAGTACCTTATTCTCTGTAGTGTTTGTTCAAGATTCATGCCCAATCTAACTGAAACGGGTTACTACATCCACTCTTAACCCACATTTCACGACTATGCTAGCCTGCTGTCGCCTCTCAGCTCTGGCTAGCTAGAAGATTTCACAGGCGGCGCGATCAGCTCTCTACATGGATGAACAAGTCCCTCGACAAATTACCACTGGGTTACGTCTGCGGGGTGTAGATGTTTTGACTGTCCAAGAAGACGAACGGCTTGGCACACCTGACCGCTCTTACTGGATCGTGCCAATGAACTCGGACGGGTTATGTTTTCGCGAGACGATGATTTTTTGGCAGAAGCACACCGCCGTCAGGTTGAGGGTATAGTCTTTTGTGGTGTCATATACGCCCACCAACTGCTTGTGCCAATTGGTGATTGTGTAAGGGACTTAGAAATTATTGCTAAAGTCTATAACGCTGAAGATTTAGCCAACCGCGTCGAATATCTGCCTTTATAAAAGCGATCGCGCTGACAACGAAAGAATATGCGATCGCTCCTCATTCAGCTAGATTGATATGCGCTCCGCTTCCATTACTATTGGAACAATTAGTGATACTGTTAGTGATGCAAACGAGATGGGAAACGCTGATTAAATCTGAATTTCTGCATCCGAATGCTTCGCCCTCAAAGTGTACAAACAAATCCTAATGTTTCTGTATAAATGTTATTTGAATTTTGAATCACTCATAACATAATCAACCCCAACCTCGCACCCAGAGCAACTGCTTCAGTGCGCGACGAAGCATTGAGCTTGCTAAAGATGGAAGAAACGTGGAACTTAACCGTATGCTCAGATATTCCCAGTTGCTTGGCAATCGTCTTGTTCCCCAACCCTTGAGCCAGCATCCCTAAAACCTCAATTTCGCGAGGCGTTAAAGCTTGAATCGGGGAAGTGGGTAGCACAGGAACAGGAAAGCCGTTTCGGGGTAACAAGTCTTCAACCAAGTCTGGATGCAGCACTACCAACCCCGTTGATGCAGCAACAACGGCAGCGACAATCTCCTCACTGGCAGCTCTACGCGGTAAGATTCCCCTTACACCCAACTTGAGTAGATCTACTACCCTATCGCTCTCTTCAAAATCAGCTAAGACGACAATTGCAGGACTGTTTAAGCCAGTGCCAAGAGACTGCAACGTCTCCCACACCGCTTCGTTATCCTCTCCCAGCCACTCCACGAGTACCACATCAGGTTGCAGTTCCTCCACTTGCTTTAATAGGGAAACAGAGTTGGCAGCACTACCAACCACCGAAAAGTCAGGGTGGTTGCGGAGGATACTTTCCAACCCTGCCTGGATAATGGAGTGTTCGGCATACACCATTACTGAG
>CBKWLJ010000027.1:0-36647 GCA_966675205.1 uncultured bacterium | reverse complement strand
TAAATAAGTAGAGAGAGCATCAATTGGGTTAATAGTACTACCGACACCGAGTTCTGGAAGTCGAGGACGAGCCAACTGACTGACTAATTCGGGACGAATAGTATAGCTGTGAGCGTTACCCAGCACTTCATGGAGCGTAGCGTTGTCAATTAAATCGAGTTGATCGGAACGCAGCTTATAAATCAGCCTTACGACAGCGTCCGTGATATCTTTTTTCTTAATAGCTTTTAGTAAGGCTTTTTGCGGGTCAGTGGCATTAGATATATCCACTTCAATAGTACGAAAGGTTCGCACGGGTAAAGGACAAAAGTCCCACTTGGCGCGACCTCGTTCTAGCTCAACTAAGACAAAACCTTTGTCTTCTTTTTCTTCGCTGAAATCAACTCGCTCAATACTGCCAGGGTAAATAATTGGTGGATTGTTAGAGGGATTGAGATTTTGATGTCGGTGGACATGTCCCAGCGCTACATAGTCAAAACAGGGTCGAACTAGCATTGCCAGGGGAATAGTGAAGCCTTTGCCTACTGCTAGAAAGCGTTCAGCTCCCAAGTTAGCCCGGTCTGCCATTAAGTGAGCTAAGAGAACAGTAGGGACTTCGGGGTCAAGACGCCGAATTTCTGCTTCTAAGACTGGGTCGAGACGGGTAATCAGTAACTCATTAACGTCTGCCAGCGATAAATTTTCTGTTTCTGGACGAGTAAGCAGGGTAGAGCGAGTGAGCCAGGGAAGGGTAATCACTTGCACAGGCCCATTGCGGGTTTGAATAAAGTGCGTTTCAATCGAGTCCCCCACCACAAAACCAGGTACACCTAAAGTTCTGTAGATGCATAAACTGGCACCTCCCTGGCCTTGGGAGTGTTGGTCGTGGTTGCCGACGAGCAAGACGGTAGGAATTTGGGCATCGACTAAGCGGCGAAATTGACTGGCAAAGGCTTCCTGAACATAAGGAGCAGGCGTAGCATCAGGAAAAGCATCACCGCCGAAGAGAACAAGATCGACGGGTTCTGATATGGCTCGATCAATGCAATTAGAAAGAGTATTGACAAAATCTTCTAATCGTGTATTAGTGCCAGTTTCCGGGTTAATTCGTCCGTGGGAAAAGCCACTTCCCATATGGATATCTGACAGGTGCAAAATTTTAATCATGCTCAGAAGTCTCCGAGTCAGGGGTTAGAGGTGAGGGTTCAGGATTTGGGGGAGGTTCTACTTCGGGAAGGATTCGATCAAGTGCCTGACAGATGATTTGGCGTTGTTCAGCATCGTAGCCCCAAGTTTGGAGAAATGTTTTATACAGACCGGCTCCCGTAACTGCACTTTCTCGCAACGCCAATGCATTTTCACGTACTTGAGGCAGTTCAACACGTTCTATCAGATGAGATGTTCGCACTCGCACTGTGTCAGAACCTTGAGCATTCTGTTCATCCCCGTTGCGACGGTGAGCAACGGCCATGGCTGATGACATCGCCAAGTTTTTCACTAGCAGTTCTGCCACAATAGTGGGCGATGACTGGAGGGCTTGAATAACTTCGGGTGAGGGGGTGTCGGCGACAGATCCCTCAGATGTCAGGTAAGTGACAAAAAAACCTCTAGCCCCGTTTTCGCTCTTGACAAGTTGAGCGATCGCATCTGCGCTTTCTTGCTGTGAGAGTTCACCCGCTTCCATTTGGGATATCAAGGACTGGGTGAGTGCGATCGCATCTTCAAAGGTTACTGACTCAGGAATGTTCACGCGTATTCTTCTGGGGCTTCTGTTGAATCTTTAATACTGTGATGATACTCAATTGCCGGAACAATCTCGTTTTTTCTCAAATTTATCCTGATTAAGACACTCACCTGTGAATCAGTTGGTATTCATCCGACGACAACTGTCCTCGTTGGAATTTTTATGGCTTGTGCAAACTCTGGTGTGAATACATCCAGGCTGAATACTGACGAGAGAGCAACCAGGCAACTTTTATGTCTGTAACAACAGTTTCTATGTATGCGCTAGCGGCTCTGGCTACACCGGAACTCAGCGATGAATCTAAGACGCCACCTAGCTTAACGCTTCCTCTCCAGGAGTCAGAGATTAGCGAGAAAATACGACAACAGGACTCCTTGCCTGCTATTGCTCATGCGATCGCACCACCTGAAACCCTAAATGCACAACCCTTTGCAGCCATATCGACTGGAAGAAACAGTGTTCTTAAGCAGGCTGATGCTGTCAAATTTACTGCCCTCTCGCCCGATATTTTTACCCCCTACCTCAACCTAATTCGCAGTAGCTTACCGCCAGGGATGGTGATGCGTTTACCCTCTCAGGTGAACCAACGTGATAACCTCGATGGAAAAGATAGCAAATACATTGTTACCGTTTCTCCTGCTCCTGAACCTGGTTTAACCGTTAACGTCTTCACCTGTGAATCACAACTTCCCTCTTGTCAGGTTGGTAGCTTTGCTGTATCTGCCAAAACTTCTATTCAAGCTCAACAAGAATTTAAAAATTATCAAACCAAAGCCACAGCCATCACGTTAGCGAATAATCTCCAAGGATATTTGAGAGAGTCACAAACTGAAATAGCCTCTGCATTTTCTTCAGTGATGTGGGAACAGGATGACCAAATTTATACAGCTAGGCTACCCATTCAATCAACTCTTAACCTTATCCAAGTCGCCGATTCAATGGCTAGTGCAATTCCTATTAAAAGCACAAATCCTAGAGTGTCATCTGTCAATCTATTAGAAGTGAATTCTGAAGGAGGAGAAAGGGAGCAAACAGAAAATATTGAAAATTCAAAAGCATCTGCTACAGCAGCCGATCTTTTACAAAATCGTCATCCTATTCTCACTACAGCAGAGCAATTGCAGCAAGGTGAAGTTGTTACAAACCTGCGTTATCGTCAAACTTTTCCTTCTGGGACAGCGCAGAGTGTAGGCTTAACGGGTCAGCCAAGTTTTGGGATTAGCTGGGGAGCTACTGACAACCTAGAATTGACCTTAGATGCACAAACTGTTGATAACTCCGGCCCAGTCCGCCAGGGCTCGTTTAATGCTCAGCGAATCAACCCAGATGGCACCGGCCCTAACTTCTTTCAAGAATTCACCTTGCAAGCCAAGCAACGACTCTGGGAAAATGAGGAAGGAACGCTAGCCCTCAGTGGTGTAGCTGCCGCTTCCTTAGGCAATGCTGGACGCCCTTACCGATTTTTTAATCAAACAGGTGCGGTATCAAACGGAAAGAATGAGGAAATTATTCCTTCGTTAGAATTGCCATTTACCATCAGAACAATTGACCGATGGCAGTTTACTCTTTCACCCAAGGTTGCCTTCTTACCAGAAAATAATGCTTTGTATTTCAATACGGCACCTATAGAGAATCCTGGCTCTTTTGGTACAACCTTTGGCTTGGCAGGTGGTGTGAGTTATCAACTCAATCCCAGGCTGATTTTATGGGGGGATGCGTTTGTTCCATTCACGGGAAACAATACCATTAATCGAGATACAGGATTACCGGCTAAAACCGTGGCGTTCAATGCAGGAGTGAGGTATTTAGTCAATCCTCGATTAGCTACAGATTTATTTGTTTCTAACACGTTAGGGAATACTGGCCCTCTATCGATCATCGCTGATAGAGATAATCTAGCTGTGGGGTTGGGTATTACCTATCTACCAGGAATCACAAGCGCTAACCGCCGCTATCCTCAACATTTTCGCTCAACTCAGCAACCGCCACCTGATACATCGGCTGGATTTGGTTTGCTAGATGGTGGTACTATTCCCAACCAACAATTACGCCTCAGTCTTCAAGGTGGGGAGCAAGGGCTATTAACTGGAATTCGGTATGGATTGTTAGATGATTTAGAAATAGGTGCTTTTCTAGAAAGTATTCCAGGGACTGTAGATGAGTCAATGTTAGGGTTAAGCGGTAAGATTCGCTTTTTACATCAAGCTGATGGCGACCCTTTCACTTTAAGCGGATTGGTGACTGTTGCACGAGCGAATAATGTACTCGTCAACCTGGTGACTAATAATCGCAATGAATTAGAAGAAAGAGGTTTGGAGAAGGGTGGATTTGTTTTTGGCAACGAAAAAGCAGGGGAAGTGTTAGTCATTAGTCTTTCTGCCCCTATGCACTATCAATTTAAGGGAGGAAGTGCGGTTTGGTTAACTCCTACTTTGGGATTTGTTCAACGTAGTGGGTTGGAAGTTGCTGGATTGAACTTAGGAGGTTCAGTTCCTCTGACTAAAGATTTGCAGGCAATTGCAGAGGCGGGACTCGAACTAACGGGTAATGGTAATGCCTTTATGGGCAACAGGCGGGAAACGGTTATTCCCTGGACTGTAGGTTTGCGTTGGCATCCGGCTTCGTTATTGGGTATTTCAGAAACCAGTGTAATTTCTGGTTTGCAGTTAGAAGCCTACGTTACAAATCGAGTCGGCACAACGCCATTTGGTAGTCTCAGAGTACGAGCGGATAATGATATGGCAATTGGGGTGGGACTGGTGTTACCGATTCAGTTTTAAATCAGGACTTACGCAAATTTATCGTTGAACCGCTATCTGTAGGGGCACGACATGTCGTGCCCCTACTCTATACAGGGACTGTGCGTAAGTCCTGAAATCATTGATTGATCACGGTTTACAGGGGAGTGCAATACATATAGCAGTCGCCAAGGCGATTAGGACAAATGCAAATCCTGAAACCTTGACCCATCAATCTTTTCCCTTCTGCCTTCTGACTTGAAAGTGGGGAGTCGAGAGTCGGGAATGGAAAATGCCACTTTCATTCATGGCTATGAAATTTTTTCATCGGGACTGCCTTCTGCCTTCTGCCCCCTGCCTTTTTTCTTCTGCCTTCTTGCACTAGTCCTTACGGGAGTTGCTTCATAAGTTGCTCTATATTTAGTTTGCACAAACCTTGCTGGAAAAATCTTGATGGGCTGAAAAGCCCGTCCCAACGCGAGCAAGTTAAATAGGAAATAGCTTAGCAATAGTATTTGGAGAACTAAATTTTTCTCCCCCCGCTTCCGGGAGCTTCTGGGAGCTAGTCCGATTGAACGCCACATAGGGGTGCGGCGACGCGGGGCACTGCTGCCTAAAAAAGAGCAGGGAGTAACGAGTAAAGAGTAGGGGGGTTAGAAATTTTAGAATGCTCACTCTGAATTCAGGGTATGGAAACCTGCTGAAGAAATAAGCAGGAGGAGTTGTCGCAGGAGAATTTTCATTCTTGTTTGAGCATGGGTAAAGCCTTACTAGTGCAGCCTGGCGGAAATCACCCACCCGTTTAAAAAGGTTAAAAAGCTTACTGTACAAGCTTTCTGCCCTTAGAGCCTTGGAGCCTCCTGTATAAAGGCTTCTTGTACTAGAACTGCTTACAGGCAATAGGGAACTCACGCCAGAATTACATTAAGAGGGGATAGCAGTCATGATTGGGGATATGGTGTTTTCTACACAGAGGCACAGGATGCGTAAAGATCAAAATCTAGCTTATAGCTACAAAGTGGGTGGGCATTTGTCAGTTGATGCTCCGAGTTATGTAGTGCGGCAGGCGGATTTTGAGCTATATGAAGGATTGAAAGCTGGAGAGTTTTGTTACGTACTCAATTCCCGGCAAATGGGGAAGACGAGTTTGCGGGAGCGAACAAAGCATAAGTTGCAAGCAGAAGGCTTTGCCTGTGTCGCGATTGATCTCACCAAGATTGGTAGCCAGGATATTACTCCAGATCAATGGTATGCCGGAGTAATGAAGCATCTTGTGGATGGTTTTCATCTCACAAGGCAGATCAATTTAAAAACGTGGTTAGACGATCGCAAATATTTACCTCCGGTACAGCGCTTGAGTGAGTTTATCGAGCAGGTGCTGTTAGAATCCATTCACCAAAAAATTGTCATTTTTATCGACGAAATCGATAGTACGCTCAGCCTGAAATTCAATACGGATGACTTTTTTGCATTTATTCGGAGTTGTAATGAATATTCTCGGCTGACGTTTGCCCTGCTAGGGGTGGCAACTCCCTCGGATCTCATTGAAGATAAAATGCGAACACCCTTTAATCTCGGCCGGGCAATTGAATTGCATGGTTTTCAATTAGAAGAAGCGCAGCCTTTAGCCGAGGGATTGGCGCTCGTTGCTAGCAATCCCTACGCTGTACTAGAGGCCGTGTTGGATTGGACTGGGGGGCAACCCTTTCTGACTCAGAAGCTGTGTCATTTAATCCTCACATCCTCATCCTCGATCCCCTCAGGTAGGGAAACAGAGTGGGTGGAAAACTTAGTGCAAACCCGATTGATCGAAAATTGGGAAACTCAGGATGAACCCCCTCATCTCAAGACAATACGCGATCGCTTACTGCGGGGCAAACGAGCAGAACCGTTACTCAAGCTCTATCAGCCAATTTTGCAACAAGGTTCAATTGTTGCCAATGATAGTTTTGAACACATGGATTTACGGCTATCCGGCTTAGTCGTCAAGCGAAATGGTCAATTAAGCGTTTATAACCGGATTTACGAATCTATCTTTAACAGGAATTGGCTCAACAAAGCCTTGGAAGATTTACAGCCTGATCTCCTCCAAATTATTGCTAACAAAGAACTAGAATTACTGGATAAATTGAGGAGAATGGACATTAGAAACTTTGATGACATTCTTTTTGATATTTTAGGAGAAGTCACTCTTAATCTGGGTAAGGTTCTTAGTGTAGATCGGAGTACAATCTTTTTGATTGACGAAGAAAAAAATGAGATATGGTCGATTATTGCCAGAAATCAAACAGAGAGTTCGCCTGAAGTTGAAATTTTAGCCAATAAAGAAATTGTGGGTTTGGTTGCAACTTTAAAGGAAATGGTTAATATTCCTTTTTATTACTCTGAAGATTTACAAAGTGGGAGCAACAAAAAAACTAAAAACCAAGGATATTGCAGCTATACCTTATTGGCACTCCCCCTTTTAAATGAAAAAGGAAATTTAGTGGCTGTTGTTCAGTTAACGAATAAGTTAAAGCAACCGAACAATCCTCAAGCACCCCTCATCGAAAAAATCGATAAACAGGGCTTCACCGATGCTGATCAACAGCAGTTTGCTGAATATGCTCCAGCAATTCTCCGAATCTTAGAAAGCTGTCAGTCTTGTTACAAATTAATCCAACGATTACAAGCATCTGAAGCATTAACAGAAGCGACGCGATCGCTCGCGAACAGTGGCCTAGATACGGATGAAGTACTCAATCGAGTGATGGAAGCAGCTAAAAAACTCATGAATGCTGACCGCAGCACACTTTGGCTTTTAGATCGAGAGGCAAATGAACTGTGGACAAAAATTCGCCAAGCGGATGGCAACTTAAAAGAAATGCGTCTTCCTGTTGGTGTTGGTTTCGCCGGAAAAGTTGCCCACACTGGAGAAATTCTGAATATTCCCTTCGACCTTTACAAGCATCCTGATTCAGCGAATTCTAAAAAATTCGACCAACTTACCGGTTATCGCACTTGTAGCTTACTTTGTATGCCAGTTTGGAGTCCAGATGGCGAGTTATTGGGCGTTACTCAACTGGTTAACAAACGCAAAGATGGAGAGTTTCCTGAATACAATCCAGCCGATTGGCCCAAAGCTCCAGAATGTTTTAAGGCGAGCTTTGATGCCAATAGCCAAAAGTATATGCAAATTTTCAATGAGCAAGCAGGTGTTGCCCTTCATAAAGCCAAAATGTTTGCATCCGTCAAACAAGAGGCAGAAATTCAATACCACAATGTTGTGAGCCAAACCCTGGCAATGCTGCACAAAGTCATGGAAAATGATGGCTTTGATGAGATTTTGGATGCAACATTGCGCTCCATGACCATCAAAATGGGGAAATCTCTTAATGCTGATCGCACAACAATTTTCTTATTAGATGAAGAGAAAAATGAATTCTGGTCAATTGTTGCCGAGGAGGATGAAGAAGGAGAACGTTCTTTAGAGATTCGAGTTCCGGCAGATAAAGGGATAGTTGGCGAAGTTGCCAGTCGCAAGCAACTCATCAATATTCCCTTCGATTTCTATGATGACCCGCGTTCAGCGACAGCTAAAGAACAAGACAAGAAGAACGACTATCGTACCTACACGATGTTGGCATTACCCCTTCTAAATGAGCAAGGGGGTTTAATTGCGGTTGTTCAGTTACTCAATAAGTTAAAGCGGGGATATAAACGAACTGCCTCTTTAGAAGACAAAATTGATAAACAGGGGTTTACTCAAGCCGATGAAAAAAAGTTTGCAGAAAACGCTCCATTGATTCAAATGATTTTGGAAAGCTTCCGCTCCTATCATAAAACGGCAAGAGGGCAGCGAGTGGCAGCAGCACTTATGGCAGCCACCCGTTCGGTGTCGGAGAGTAGTTTGGAGCTTGAAGAAATTCTCAGGCGAGTGATGGAGGCAGCCAAGAAACTCATGAATGCCGATCGCAGTACATTATGGCTCATCAATCAAGAATCCGGAGAGTTGTGGACGAGAATTCCTTTTGAAGATGGCGAAGAGAAGGAAGTGCGGGTGCCAATCGGACAAGGCTATGTGGGCAAAGTTGCCGAATCTGGCAAGCCTCTGAATATTCCCTTTGATTTATACGGCCATCCTGATTCCGAGATGGCTAAAAAAACTGACCAGAAGAGTGGTTATCGCACCTATAGTTTGCTGTGTATGCCAGTTTTTAGTCCTGATAGCGAGTTAATTGGTGTTACTCAATTAATCAATAAGAAGATACCTGGCGATTTTCCTGAATATGACCCCAGTGAAGCGATTGAAGCGCCGGAGTATTTTCGAGTGAGTTTTGATGAGAGTGATCAAAAATATATGCAGATTTTTAACAATCAAGCTGGGGTAATCTTACAAAATGCATCGCTGCTTGAAGCTGTCAGGCGGCAAGAGATAGTACTGCAAGGCAATCTCAGTTCATCATAAATTGAAAATAAAATTCTCTGAGTCATTCTTCTTTGTGATTTCCTAAAAGTTTAATTATTCAACATTGCATAAGCTTGTTGAATACTTTGACGAACCGATTCAGCAGAAGTCTGTAGTGCAGCACGTTCAGTGTCAGTAAGGTTGAGTTCTAATATTTGTTCAATGCCGCGACATCCCAACCGCGTTGGCACTCCGATGAAAATATCATTTAAACCATATTCACCCTGAAGATAGGCAGCAACAGGTATTTGTCTCAACTGGTTGTTTAAAATTGCTGCTATCATTAAGCACACTGAAGAAGCAGGTGCATAATAAGCACCGCCAGTCTTCATCAATTCTACGATTTCTCCGCCGCCGTTGCGAGTTCGTGCGACTAACCGCTCAATGGTTGCGCTGTCGATGAGTTCGGTAATGGGAATTCCGCTAACTGTAGAGTAGCGTGGTAGGGGCACCATTAAATCACCGTGACTTCCCAAGACTAAAGCACTGACATCCTCCATCGAGACACCCAACTCCAATGAAATAAAGGTGCGGAACCGAGCAGAATCCAGAACTCCTGCCATCCCCATAATCCGGTGAGGTGGGAGTTTGGTTGCTTGCCATGCCAGGTAAGTCATGACATCTAGGGGATTGGTGACGACGATATAAATGGCGTCTGGAGAGTGAGCGATCGCTTTTTGGGCTGCTTCCACTACAATGTTGGCATTGATTTTGAGCAAGTCGTCTCGAGTCATACCCGGTTTACGAGGGCTGCCTGCCGTAATTACCACGACATCAGAATTTTGCGTATCTGCGTAATCATTGGTGCCGATAATGTGGCAGTCATGACCTTCAATTCCCCTTGATTCCATTAAATCTAGGGCAATTCCTTGGGGCATCCCCTCAATCACATCGAGTAAAACAACATTGGCCAGATTGTTTTCTACCACTCGCTGCGCTAGGGTACTGCCGACTTTACCACCACCAATAATAGAAACTTGGCGGTCATGGCAGGGAAATGGGAAATTAGGAACAGATGCCATAGTCAAGGAAGCGATCGTTTAAATAGCTGTTCTACATATAGCAGTCCTAGATGTAAGGTAAGAAAAATGAACTACAGATGCACACAGATGTACACAGATAAATTACAAAGTTTTACAATTCATTGAGATGACGGAACTACGCTTGAATCAAGGATTACAAGCGTAGTGTTTAAATTTTTGTACTCCAATTAGAGTACGCCACTCGAAAGAGAACCGAAAATCATAGATGCGATCGACACTCAGTTTGGAGTCAATCTGGGGATTTCCGACCTCAATCTGGGATTATTGTATTAAGCCTCAGAGGAGGCAGCAGTACCTGCTGGTTCTAGTTGGTCAATGTGCAACCAAATGTTCGGCGTAGGCACTTGACCAAACTTCACCCATGCATAATCGCCTTTCATATCGACCACTTCCCCTTTCGTTTCAAACAGATAAGGTGGAAAGCGAGTATCGCTGGCTTGAGCTTCCACGCTTCCTTCCAACTTGGCACGGATAGCGCGAACCATAGACCCTTTTTTGATTTTGTCTGCCATAATTGCTGCCCTTGTTGTAAGGCCTCTTAATACTTTTCTAGCATTTTAAGGCTGTTAGACCCAAGACATTCAATGCTGACATTGCGGGCAGAAGTGAGAAGAACGACCGGCCAACTTGAAGCGCATAATAGAGGAGTTACAGACACGACAAGGTTCACTTGTACGACCGTACACCCACGCAACTCCACCATAGTTGCCATTAATGCCCTGCACATTGAGAAAGTCACTAAAAGTCGTGCCACCCACCTCAATACTCGCTTGCAACACTTGAACGAGTGAGGTATGCAGACGTTCAATTTGTTCTAATTTCAAATCTCTACAAAGGGTATCCGGTCGGATGCCGCTCAAAAATAAAGCTTCATCGGCATAAATATTACCCACACCTGCTACAAGAGACTGATCTAAGAGTGCCGCTTTAATAGAGCGTTGACGTGATTGTAACTTTTTCGCTAGATACTCAACAGAAAAGTCAGCAGAAAACGGTTCTGGCCCCAGTTGCTTTAAGCCTGTGATAATACTTTCTAACGGTACAGAAGGTGGTACCCACCACATTTGACCAAATGTTCGCTGGTCAACAAAGCGTAATTCTTGGTGATTAGGGAAAAATAATCGCACTCGTGTATGTTTTTGCAAGGGTGCATCCTGATGCAGCCACAGCAACTGACCGGTCATCCGCAGATGAACACCCAGGCAACCCGCATCCAGGGATTGTGGATTAAGGATTTCTGATTTTGGATTGTTCCTTCTAACTCCTGACTTCTGGCTCCTGACTTCTTTTGGGTTACTCAAACCTGACTTACTCAATTGAGCGAGCAAATACTTGCCGCGTCGGTGCCAGTGGCTGATGACAGTGCCCTTGAGTCCCACTAAAAATTCATCCATAGGAAAGGGGTAGGCAATGGTGCGATCGAGCAACACATTCCCACCCCAAATTTCCTGATTCAGGGTCATTTGGTTTAGACCCTGTCGGACTGTTTCAACTTCAGGCAGTTCGGGCACAACTTAACGTGATTCAGTTCCCTGGTTGGGGTCACCTGCTACACCTTTGTTTCCGCCACCCGCTTCTGCTGTCGTCTGTTTGGACTGTTGACCCGTTTTGCGATCAGCAGCCTTGACGGGTGTCCCAGTTCCCTGGCTACCTGTCACTTTCTTAGCTTTGGGGGCTTCAACCTCTAGCAGTTCGCCTTCAGCAAAGTTATTGGTATTGATGCCTGAGTAATTGACTCTCTCAAAGCGGACGATGATTGGATAAATGATTCCACTCGTATCTACAGTGGCGACAGTGCCAACATCCTGAAACCAGTAAGATTCTTTTCTGAGAACTCGAACTTTTGATCCACGTTGAATTGGCATAAAGTATTTTTCCCTAGTGTTCTAGTTTTACAGAGTACTACTGGAATAGAGCCGTCTGGCTATTCTGGTTTTTAAGTTTTATTACTGATTCTCCCGAAGATTTGTGATTAAGCTGATTTTAAACGGTTTTACGGCGGCTGTAGATGCCGTTAGCTAGCACAAAGGCGATCGCTCCACGCTTCTCTCCAGAACCCTTCAACTTCAATCCCCTCAATCCTTCCAGCGGACTTGAACGAAATGCGCCGGACGCCCCCAAATGTCTCGTGTTGCTGTAATGTCTTCAATTGCCAGATTAAAGGGAATTGAGGTTGTTAAGTATCGTTGCGCGAGACTCCCCACATCGGGTGTCAGTTGAGTTGCCATTGCCGTTGCTAAACCGAGTCCGAGAAATTGCTCAATCGGCCCTCGTGGTAGAACCAAATGAACCCCCAAAGCCAATCCAGCTGTTAAAAACATTCCCACGGAAAGGTTCGTGCCGCAGCGTGGATGCACCGCTAAATCCCATTCTCCACGGGTCAAGCGTTGTAAGGCGAGGGGCACAGCTCGTCTCAAGTCTGACATATTGACCTGACCGTACAAATAAAATCCTTGGTCAGTGGATAATCCCCCTAAGGTATCGCTGTCTAACTGACGTGGGGTTGTTGAAACATTCGTGTTACCGACACCGTTCTGTTCGCTCAGAACCCAGACTGTGGCGTGTTCTAGAGCATGAACTTGGCGTAGCATTAAAAGCTCTTTCAAGCCTGGAATAAAGTGCAGTTGACTGAGCAAGTCAGTATCCTGTCGGGGGTGTGGTGCGGTAAAGTCAACATCCCAGAAGTTGCCGACTTGAGCAGAATTGGTATGAGTCATGGCAGCACTACTCCGAAAGCAGATTGACAAAGGGTATTTTTAACTCTAGCGTTCTCAGTTCAGTTGCGTTGTAAAACTTGGTGAAGGAGACTGACAGATGCGATCGCATTTGGTAACGTTCTTGTTATCGCAAGAGGACGAAGCATTCGGATAGAGCAATCTTGATTAAGCAACAATTTATTGCTTGTATGGCGCGGCGTGATGGTCGCACAGCCATAGGTAATGCCCCTCTGGCGTCAAAACTTTATTGAGTCCACCCCAGTGCTGCTGTTGGTCTTTTTCATCTAACAGTTGACGCAAGGCACGCAAGGCAGCACCCTCAGCACGCTCTGGATCTGGATCGACGACATCACCCCTACTAAATGTTCCTGCTAATTTCAAATCATCAGAGTTTTGAATTTCAGGTAATTTTGCTGCCATTTCTTTCATGAGTTCGATATCATTTTTGAGCAGCTTTTCATAATCTTGTTCGTTTAAAAAACCGACCCAAGGGCCAATGAGAGGTGCAGCATATTTTAAGACACCTACTAACCTTCGGATATAAGGTGCTGTTACTCTGAGCCACTTGGCAGGTTCATCTATTTCGTATAAACCGCCTTCTTGGGTGGGATGCCAGCAACCTGGAGCTTGACAATAGAGTTGCAAGTCTAGTTTTTGCCCTGCGATCGCTTTTTTCCAACTTTTGCGATCGCGAGGGCGTAGGACAAAGACATTGGGACAATGGGAATCAATTTTTGCTTGTTCGCGGCGGAAAGCATTATAGTTGTGTTACTGATACATCTTCTATAGCTTCTGGACATTCGATTGTGAACCTCTTTTTCTCATAGCGTTTTAATAATTGTTCATAGTTAAATTCGTGGCGGCAGGGTTGACTATTATGACCACAACAGGGAATTGTGCGTTCAATTTGCAATCCGGGAAATCGTGTGAGAGTCACCTCAATGCCATCCCTGAGCAAGACAAAGAAATTCAGAGGGTTTGTGCCTCGGACTGTTAATTGAAGATAGCGATCGTGGGGAAAGGCTTGCACTAAGGCGAGATGCTCTTGTTCGGGAGTGTATGTTAAATGATTTTGCTCTGGACTATAGGCAAAGAGAGCACCGTTACGCCAATGGGTGCGGGTGGTGAAGCGGTGTTGACGGGCAATGAACCAAGTGGGAATCCCAGCAGGAACTGCTGTTGGCTATCCTGCAACCGCTCCCGAAGATAGACCAATATAGCCTGCGTTCCTTGCTCAACAATCTCAGGCGGCGGCGAGGTCAATGGATTGTTGTCGAGGGACAGCTCCTTCAGGTTGGTGAGCTGAGTGATTTCTGGTGGCAGCGCACTCAGTTGATTGTTGTCGAGGAACAGCTCCTTCAGGTTGGTGAGCTGAGTGATTTCTGGTGGCAGCGCACTCAGTTCCTTTCCTGAGAGGTCAAGCGACGTTACCCCCTCCTTGGCTGCTTGTTCAATAATTTGGAGCAGTTCTTCTTCATTCATAGGTAAAACTCGCTGAAGCTTGTGGGGCTAAACAAAAGCGTGGTAAACCAAAATCAAAGGATTGATGCTCTAAAGGAGCGGAGAAGCGATCGCACCTTATTCAACGTCTGCTTGCATATAGTTAAGCTTGCTCAAAGCTAACCGTGAATGCCCCACAATGGCAAAAAAGACTGGTGAAGGAGTCTTTGATACTCGCCAATGAGTCTTTGATACTCGTCAATGAGTTTTTGATACTCGCCAATGAGTTGTTGATACTCGTCAATGAGTCTTTGATACTCGCCAATGAGTCTTTGATACTCGCCAATGAGTCTTTGATACTCGCCAATGAGTCTTTGATACTCGCCAATGAGTTGTTGATACTCGTCAATGAGTCTTTTTTCCGCGTAGGCGAGTCTTTGATACTCAACAATGAGTCTTTTTTCGTCGTAAGTGAGGCTTTCACCCTCTTAGCGATCGCTCCTAGAGTCAGGGGAATCACTGCTAGACTCTGATTCTGATAAGGAAACGTACTCCTCTAACCAAGTTTCCAAATCCTCCTTAGTCGCGAAATCCAGCAACGCCTCACCCAAGTCCTCGATTTGTACAAGTTCCAACGCCTGAATGCGCTCTTGTAACTCCGCTTCCATTTCACCGACTCGACGTGCAAGTTGTCGCAGCACTAGAGCTAACGCCTCCTGTCTTCTCCCTTCCTCCAATCCCTGTTCCAGTCCCTCTTGTCTTCCTCGTTGCAACCCTTCTTCCATCCAACTGGTAACAATCTCCATAACCTCCTCCTGCTTCCTTGGTTCGATTCTATCGAGTTCAGCTTGGAAACGCGCCTGCTCGGTTTGGCTCAACTTCAAGTAAGTGTCGATGAAACCAGAGATGAGTTGTACTTGCGCTGGATTTAGACCCAAGCTAGCGAGTAACTGCAAGCACTCTATCTTTACAGTAGGGCGCTCTTGAGGCTCCATCTGCATCTTTGCCATTAAAGCACTGGCGACGGGATTGGGTTGGTTCACGAAATCTTGCCACGCCAGACGATTGAGCTGAATCACTCGATAGTGAAAGTCCAACACCAAAAAATCGGAGAACTCAACCCGATAGGAATCTGGTTCTGGACGCCGAGGCGAGTCATGAGAAAAAACTACAATCGGATACACAGGCAAAGCGTGAGTTTCGTGCAGACGGGCAAAATACCGAAACATCCGCCGATTAAAGTCGGTTTGTGAGCTGGACTGGTGTTCGACATGAACCAAAAACTGAGAAGCTTGTCCTCTAAACTGCGCTCTCATGACCAAATCTGCTTCGTACCTTTCCCCAGAAGTGACATCGGTAAACAGTTCCTTGTCCATTGGCACCAAGGAGTTATGGTCTAGATACTGGACAACATCGGGGAAGAATAGTTCTAGGAACTCCACAAAGAAGGTAGAGAGGAGTTCTTTGAACAAACGGTCATGGTCAATCATGAATGTAGAGGCACAATTAACAATTCGGAATTCGCAATTCGTAATTCGTAATTAACATTTGAACGGGGATTTAAGCCCCGCTCAAATGTGAGCGCCCTCGCATGACGAGGCTTCTGACCCAATTTTTAAATTACGAATTATGAATTAATAATTACGAATTATTGGTGATGAGTAGGGTGCAGGGCGACACACCCTACATAGAGTAATGCTGGTGGACGGGATGCGATCGCTAATTCACAACAGGGCAAACTTATCCGTTGCATCAATCAATGCACTGCGAATCCCTAGTTCTGACATCGAATGCCCTGCATCGGGAACGACAATGAGTTCCACTTCTGGCCAAGCGCGATGCAACTCCCAAGCTGATATCATGGGACAAACGACATCATAGCGACCTTGTACAATTACACCAGGAATGTGACGAATGCGATCGCTATTTCGCAGCAGTTGGTCTTCTGGTTCAAAAAAGCCTTTGTTCACGAAGTAATGACACTCAATTCTGGCAAAGGCATCCGCAAAGTTGTTCTCGCCAAACCGTTGCATCAGGTTAAGGTCTTGAATCAGTTTACTTGTACTTGCCTCCCAAACTGACCAAGCACGCGCCGCTTCCAACCGTGTTTCCATATCTGGACTCGTCAAGCGTTTGTAATAAGCATTAATAAAGTCGTGGCGTTCTTCTTCTGGAATGGGCTTGATATATTCCTCCCAAGCATCGGGAAAGATGTAACTCGTGCCTTCCTGATAAAACCACTGAAGTTCTTTTTGCCTCAGCATGAAAATGCCACGTAAAATTAGCCCCTTGCAGCGTTCCGGATGAGTCTCGCTGTAAGCTAAAGCTAGGGCACTTCCCCAACTCCCCCCAAACACGACCCATTGCTCAATTCCCAACTTCTCGCGGAGTTTTTCAATATCGCTGACTAAATCCCAGGTTGTGTTTTCTCGCAGTTCGGCATGAGGGGTACTTTTCCCGCACCCCCGTTGATCAAACATTACGATGCGCCATTTGCTGGAGTCGAAGTATTGACGATATTGAGGAATGGTTCCACCTCCGGGGCCACCGTGCAACACGACAACTGGCTTGCCTTCGGGATTACCTGATTCTTCAAAGTAGAGGGTATGCAGGTCGGAAACAGTTAGAGTGCCTTGATTGTAGGGTTCGATGGAGGGATAGAGTTCTCGCATGGTTTCTGGCTCGTACCATTTTGGCTTTTAGATTTTAGAGTATGGTAGCCAGCTCAGGGGAATGCGATCGCGTTTCAGCGCTCAGTTCTTATCCGGTCCCTCATCACCCACAGGACTTACGCATGAATACCATATATAGTAGGGGCGATTCATGAACCGCCCCTCCAAACGACAGTTTAACAGTAAACTTGCGTAAGTCCTGACCCAAACCTTGATCAGGTACTCTCCAGAGTCTGCACTTTTCCCAAAAATTTAAGCCAGTTGACCAACAACTGAGGAGGGACAACTGGCTTCCTTGTCGTTTATGTCTAATACAATTCAGAATCTACTTATTGAGAAACGCCTGGACTTGCCTCAAAGCTGCTGCACCAACATTGAAAAGTGCCCAGCTGCCTGCCAGGATAACAGGTAACAAGACCACTAGCACACGCCAATCAAATTCCATGTTTTTCCTTCCTTCCCTTAATGCTTGAAGTTTTTTGAATAGTTCTCATTTTTCCATTTTTAGGCAAATTGGTATAGTTTGCTAGAGAACTTCTGACTGGCAAGTTTTTGAGGAATTAGTGGGGCTTGGTAAATCCCAAGTCCGTTCCTCTGCCGGCGTGAACTAGAGCGAGTTTCTCATAGCGCCGCGCATGTTCCATTAATTCAGCGGCTTCAGCTTCGGAGATGTCACGGAGTCGCTTCGCAGGAACACCTACGACTAGCGAGAAGGGAGGAACATCTTTACTCACTACCGCACCAGCTCCGACAATGCTACCTGTCCCTATGCGGACACCATCTAACACCACAGCACCAATCCCAATTAAGCTACCGCGTTCTATATAAGCTGAATGAACCACAGCACGATGACCAATTGTAACGTGGTCTTCCAGAATCGTTGGCTTGCCTGGGTCTCCGTGTAAAATGGCTCCATCCTGAATATTGGTTCGTTCACCAATTTCAATTCGTTCTACATCTCCTCGCACGACAGCACCGTACCAAATACTAACGCCGCCAGCAAGGACGACATCACCAATCACCACTGCATTGGGAGCAACAAAGGCAGTTTGAGAGAGGTCGGGGGGAGCCCAGTAGGGTGGGGTTAATGAGAATTGCTGATTGAGATCGTTCACACTTAAACTTGTTATCCTTGACCTAAACAATAGGGGCGTTCGGCTTCCTGCGTGTCTTATAATAAATCCACAGGTGCTAGCAAACACTTACCAAAAACGCCGATAAGCATGTAATGATCAATTCAAGCTTGCAGTACCCCATATTTGGGCCAGAGATTCAGTGTCCTCACTGCCGTCAGACAATTCCGGCGTTGACGCTGACGGATACTTATCTGTGTCCACGTCATGGAGCCTTTGAGGCAGACCCAAAAACAGGGGAACTGATACATTTACAATCTGGGCGTCATTGGCGTAAGTGGAACGATGAGTGGTATCGGCAACATACCCATCCAGACGGGATTCGCTTTGAAATTCACGAAGCGCTAGACCGACTCTACACTCAAGGTTACCGAGCAACGCGAGTGATTATTGCCAGTCGATATAAAGAGTTAGTCAGTGCTTACTTAGAGCGCAGTACGCCTTGGCGATCGCCATCAGAGCCAGCGAAACCTAGACTTTACGGATTACCTGTGGAATTTAGCCCTGATCCCAAAGAAGAGCCTTGCTGGGAAGTGATCAATTTTGATTTGGAAAAAGAACCAGGAATTCCTGTGCGCTACCCCTACTTCAGAATTTTTGAGTAGGAATTGGCGACTCGTTCTTAGCGAGTAACTTTCGGGTTTTTTTCAATAGCTGCTAACTTCTAGCCGCTAATCACTAGCCCACTACTCATTGAAATTAAAGACAAGTTAGACAGCCTGACATCAAGCCAGTCACCCACGTCATCAGTCGGTTCAAATCCCTAACGAAAGGTTAATTACGAATTACGAATTACGAATTACGAATTAATGCTTATGCATCACGCTTCGATTCGTACAGCGGATATTCATCGTGCGATCGCATTCTACGAACAGCTAGGATTTACCGTTTGTGAGCGCTTCACAGCAGGCATTACCCTTGCTTGCTGGATGGAAGGTCTCGGAGGACGGATCGAACTGATTCAGATTCCCGAACCCCGTCCTGCCCCTGATGCCTTTGGTGACGAACATTATGTAGGCTACTACCATCTATCCTTTGATCTCACAGATACCGTAACCGACCTCCCAACTTGGTTAACAAAGCTACAAGAAAGCTTTGCCGAAGCAGCGCAAAACAACCCTGACTCGTACCAACCCCTAAAGATTCTTTTGGAACCAACGCAACAAATGATTGGTTCACGAGTTTA
This sequence comes from uncultured bacterium, assembly GCA_966675205.1. Classification (GTDB taxonomy): domain Bacteria; phylum Cyanobacteriota; class Cyanobacteriia; order Cyanobacteriales; family Coleofasciculaceae; genus JBFLZA01. The sequence continues at coordinate 17,548 of CBKWLJ010000027.1, read as the reverse complement.
TGAAGTCGCTTTTATTGCCGATAGTGACGGTCTGCCTCTAGAATTTTTGCGAGTTCTTAGTACTCAATAACTGAATATCGGTTTAACTAACCGGCTTGTCCTCTGGCTGCTTGCCAAGAGGAGATTTTTTGCAACAACCGAACGATTAATAGAAAAGCTAAAAGCAGATTTTATCCCTCAAAGATAAAATCTTCGTCGGTTAAGATTTCCACTAAAATGCTCATTATTCAGAAATTGGTTCCTCATCGGTAAAAGGGAAAACTCAATACTCACGGAGCTGATACCGTTGCTATGCATGAGGAGCTGCACTGAACTCTGGCGCTTGAATTGCTTTGTATAGCCTTCTATCCAGGGGATTGCTAAATCTCCCTTTCCCTTTTTCTTTGTTTATTAAACGAAATCTATGCAGTCTTGGTCAACATTGCGTCGTCGCGGTCTTCTGATTGTACTGTTTAGCCTCTGCCTAAGTGCAGTGCTATTCACACAAAACGCCACTTCTACTCAGTTAGATACATCTCTCGTTCAGCGTCCAGTTACCTCACCAGTAGTCGCTAACGCCGAAACTTCATCATTTGAGATGAGCAAAGGTGTTCGTAAAACAGTCTTGGACAATGGTCTAACGGTGCTGACTAAAGAAGTACGTACAGCACCAGTTGTGACGGTTCAAGTATGGTACAAAATCGGGTCTCGTAATGAATCCCCAGGTGTGAATGGCATTGCCCATCAATTGGAACATATGTTGTTCAAAGGTACCAAAGATCGACCCATTCAATTTGGTCGTTTATTCAGTGCCTTGGGGAGTTCATCCAACGCTTTTACCAGTTACGATCAAACCGCTTATTTCGGCACAGTTGAACGAGAAAAACTGAAACCTTTGTTGGTTTTAGAAGCTGATCGGATGCAAAATGCATTGATTGATGAACAGCAACTTGCCAGCGAAAAACGGGTTGTGATTTCTGAATTGCAGGGATACGAAAACAGCCCTGAATATCGCCTGGGTCGAGCCGTAATGCGTGCAGCATTTCCCAATCAAGCTTATGGTTTACCCGTGGGTGGTACTAAGGCAGATGTAGAGAAGTTTACCGTAGAGCAGGTGCGAGAATACTACCGCAACTACTATAGCCCTGATAATGCCACGTTAATCATAGTAGGAGATTTCCAAACCGAACCGACTCTAAAAGCCATTAAAGAGATATTTGGTAAAGTACCAGGCAAGTCGTCAACTGATCGAGAACAAATAACCCCTGCCTCTCCCATCCAAAATCCCAAGTCCCAAATCCAAAATCCCATTATCCTCCGCGAGGAGGGAAGTGCAAGTTTCTTGCAGGAGGTGTATCCACTCCCAGCCATCAATCATCCTGACGTACCCGCATTGGATGTCATGGATTTTATCCTGACAGAGGGGCGGAACTCTCGTCTTTACCAAGCTTTGGTGGAATCTGGTCTAGCTAGCGATTTGTCAGGTTGGGCCGCCAATTTAATCGAAGCGGGATGGTATGAGCTATCCGCTACGGCTACCCCTGGTCAAAAACTGGAAAAAATTGCACAAGTAATCGCTTCAGAAATTAGTAAGTTGAGCGACAAGGGTGTGACTCCAGAAGAACTTAATCGGGCGAAAACTCAACTCACAGCTCAGGTGATTTTGGGCAACCGGGATATCATTAGCCAAGCGATGCAACTGGGTTATGACACACTAACAGCAGGTGATTATCGCTTTACAGACCGCTATCTTGCCGCCGTTCAAAAAGTCAGTATTGCTGATGTACAACGTGTTGCTAAAACTTACCTTAACCCTGCTAATCGAACAGTGGGCTTTTTTGAACCGACCCAATTAGATGGAAACGCAAGCACGGACGCAACGGACACAACTCAAACTCATGAAAGTTTTAACGCTGGGCCTCCAGTAGATCCGGCAGAAGTGGCAAAGTATCTGCCGCCTGTAGATTCATCAACAACACCGATAACTCAAGCATTGCCGGAACGGATAACGTTATCTAATGGGATGCGAGTGCTGCTTTTTCGCGACGCTAGCACGCCGACAGTAACGTTGAGTGGTTATATCAGTGCGGGTACAGAGTTTGATTCCCAAGCTCAAGCAGGATTGGCGAGTCTCACCGCAGACAATGTAATGAATGGTACGAAAACACAAGATGCGTTGCAACTTGCTAAAGTTTTGGAAGAGCGAGGTGCAAGCTTGAGTTTTAACGCCTATCGCGAAGGGGTGAATATTGAAGGAAACACTCTGGCAGCAGATTTACCGATTCTGCTACAAACCTTTGCCGAGGTGGTGCAAAATGCGACGTTTCCTTCAGAGCAACTGGAGCTCACTCGCCAACAAGCCTTGACGGCTCTGAAGGTAAAGATGGATACACCTTCTTACGTAGCAATTCGCACGTTCCAACAAACGGTTTATCCAGCGGAACATCCGTTTCATGCTTTTCCCACTGAGGAAAGTTTGGAGCGTATCACTCGTGAAGATGTGGTGGAATTTTATCAGCAGCATTATCGCCCTGATACAACTATTTTGAGTTTAGTGGGAGACTTTGATCCAAAAAGTGTGCGATCGCTTCTAGAAACGCAGCTCTCTAACTGGCAAAGCCGTGGCAAATCGCCAGTTGCTAACTACCCACAGGTTCCTCTACCCCCTAAAAGAATTGAACTAAACCCTGTACTTTCTGGCAAAACTCAGTCCATTACTTTACTAGGGTATCGAGGAATTGATCGAAACGACCCACGTTACTATGCAGCGCTAGTTTTGAATCAAATTGTGGGTGGCGATACCTTATCGAGTCGGTTAGGAACGGAAATTCGCGATCGCCTTGGTTTTACCTACGGAATTTATAGCTACTTCCAAGCGGGACGTCATGCTGGGCCATTCCTGATTCAAATGCAAACGGCTCCCGAAGATGCCCAAAATGCGATCGCTGCTACGATTTCCCTACTTGATCAAATCCAAGACAAGGGCGTTACGAGTAATGAAGTCGCTGCTGCTAAACGTTCCCTTACCAGCGAATATCCCGTTAGCCTTGCTGAACCCGATAGTTTAGCAGAGACGATTTTAAACAACGAAGTGTATGGCTTGGATTTAGATGAACTGCGCGATTTTGTCAAGCAAATTGAAGCGGTTAGTGTAGAGCAAGTCAATCAAGCAGCAAAAGAGTTACTCCATCCAGAAAATCTAGTTGTTGTCACAGCCGGTCCTCCCGTTTCAGCCTCATCAAATTAGTGATGAATTGTAGGAACGAGTTGTAGTTAATCGCATAATGCGGTGAAATACCAGATAGCCGATTCAAATTCGTTCCTACATTTTTCAAACCTTCAATTATGGTAAATAACTCTTTTCACCACCAGTGGCTCAATCGGTTCCTATGCTTGATGTTAGGATTAATTCTTAGTTTGGGTCTTCTCTCCACACCAACAGCATTAGCCGCAGCACAGATAACGGAGGTCAAAGTAAGCTTAGGTAACACTGCCAATGAGTTAAAGTTTTTCCCGAATAACTTAGAGTTTGTCGCAGGTCAGCGCTACAAACTCCTGCTAGATAATCCCAGTCCTCAAAAACACTACTTCACTTCTAAAGACTTCGCAGATGCAAGTTGGACTCAAAAAATTGAAGCAGGCAAAGTAGAAATCAAAGGGGCTATTCATGAAGTGGAACTGAAACCAGCAGGGGAAGCGGAGTGGGTCTTTGTACCAATGAAGCCAGGAAAATATTCCTTACGCTGCCCAATTTCAGGACATACAGAGGCGGGAATGACTGGGACAATTATCGTGTCTGCGGAGTAGCCTCTGTCTCACGGTGATACTGCTCTTTTCCTGTTCAACGAGGGTGGGCAATGCCTACCCTCTCTCATCAAGCCGTGTCGGAAGGATGTCATCATTAAAGTAATGTTAAGCTAACCTAAAGGATAGAAGCACCATTAGGTTAATCTGAGCCAAATCAGTGCCTCTAATACACCTTCCCCGTGACACAACTGACCCTAGTAAAGCTGCTTAATAGCTTGACCTAGTTATCTCTAAATCTTAGTCATCTGTCAATTCGCATGAATATTTTTAGCAATCTGCTTTCCAAACCTGCTAACCCACCTCGCCCTAAAAAACAACGTCGAGGTATAGAAATCAAGTCGGAACGTGAAATCGAAATCATGCGGCAGGCGGCTAAGATTGTGGCAACGGTACTCAAGGAAATTTCTGAGAGGGTTCAGCCTGGGATGACAACGGCTGACTTGGACGCCTACGCAGAAAAGCGTATCCGCGAAATGGGCGCAACTCCTAGTTTCAAAGGCTATCACGGCTTTCCCGCCTCTATTTGCTCCTCGATCAACAATGAGGTGGTACACGGCATTCCCAGTCGGAAAAAGGTAATTCGCACTGGAGATGTGATCAAAGTAGATACAGGAGCTTATTATGAGGGTTTTCATGGTGACTCCTGCATTACAATTGCGATCGGTGAAGTGACACCAGAAGCGGCTAAATTAATTCGCGTGGCGGAGGAAACCCTCTATAAAGGGATTGAACAAGTTAAGGAAGGAGCTTACTTGCTCGATATTGCGGGTGCGATTGAAGACCATGTGAAATTAAACGGCTTTAGTGTTGTGGAAGATTTCACAGGTCACGGTGTTGGGCGAAATCTGCATGAAGAGCCTTCTGTGTTCAACTATCGTACTCGCGAACTCCCCAATGTCAAGCTTAAGGCAGGGATGACATTAGCGATCGAACCGATTTTAAATGCTGGCTCAAAGTTCACACGAATCTTATCTGACCGATGGACAGCCGTGACGGTAGATAATGCTTTGTCCGCTCAATTTGAGCATACGGTGTTAGTCACGGAGAATGGCTACGAAATTCTAACTGATCGTAGCAAGGTCTAATAGTTTGTAGTCCTATTGTTCACCCTATCGAGTTTTTGCCAACGCCTGATTTGTAATGCATAGGGTGTCTAAATCGACTGAACCCTAATAAGTTGTTGAGCATTTAAGCAAGCTAGCTTAGGCTGACTCCGGACACAGGGGAACAGGGAACTCCGGAGAGAAATTGATGGTTTTCCCGGCAGCCCAAGATATGCAAAAAAGAAAAAACCCAGCATGACTGCTGGGGAGTTTTGGTGTGAGGAGTATATATTTCTATTTTAGTATCGGTATGTAGCCATTGACAGATAGAAAAGTGTTGATGACCCATCACCAACCCTACAGGGATAACGGGTGCCCCCTGCCGTCATTGTGTTGGGTAAGCAGGTAAAATCCAATCCTAGTTCATAGAGGTAGAAGTTAATGAGCTTAAAAGACCGCATCTCAGAAGAAATTAAAGCCGCTATGAAGGCAAAAGATAAAGTTCGACTCGAAACAGTTCGCAGCATCAAAAAGGTGATTTTAGAAAAAGAATCCACTTTGCGGGCGCAAGGGCAAGAGGCACTTACAGAAACTCAGGAAATTGAAGTCTTATCGCAACTGGCGAAGCAACGTCGAGATTCTATTGAGCAGTATCATCAAGCTGGGCGAGATGACCTTGCCGAACAAGAAGCTCAAGAATTAGCGATTCTTGAAGAGTATCTACCCAAGCAACTTTCGGATGAAGAGGTGGCTGCTGTGATCGATGAAATGATTGCTACGGTTGGAGCGACCTCTGCCAAGGACATGGGTAAAGTCATGGGACCAGTGATGCAAAAACTCAAAGGTCGAGCTGAAGGACAGAAGATTCAAGCAATGGTTAAGGAAAAACTGAGTCGTTAAATTATGAATTATGAATGCTGAATTATGAATTAAAAATTAAGCATTCAGGCATTAGAGGGGGATTTCAACTCTCTCTAATGTAGGTCACTAAAAAAGTGAGGAGTCCAACCCAATTGGGTTGTAATTTCTTTCATAATTCATCATTTCAAATTCATAATTTTGGTTAAAAAAAAAAGGGGGAATGAAGACAAGGAAAAAGAAGCATTCCTCCTTTCGCCTTGGTTCTTTCTCCGTTCCCCTCGATCGCAAATTGGTTAACGACCAGAGCAAAGTAATCGATGCTCAATTCTGAACTGGCTGTGGCGGCATGACTACTTTCTTCGCCAAACCAAGAGTTTTCAAAGCCCAAATAGCCCACCAAGTAACATCGATTTCCCACCATTTCCGTCCGGCAGGAGCTACATTAGGTTGAGCATGGTGATTGTTATGCCAACCTTCTCCATAGGTTAAGATTGCTGCCCACCATAAATTACGAGAACCATCTTCTACTTGATAAGTTTGGTAGCCACGCAAGTGAGTGGCTGAATTAATCAACCAAGTACTATGCCACAGTAAAACCGCTCTTACAAACATTCCCCAAATGACAAATGACCATCCTCCCAAGGCATAAAGCAACAGGGCAAGGGGGAGTTGGAGCAATAAGAAGTAGCGGTCGAGCCAGGAATAATAGGGGTCTCGTGCAATATCTGGTGCAAATTTTTTATACTTTTCGCTATCAAAAACATCCTGCTTTTGATAGAACAGCCAAAGCATGTGGCTCCACCAAAAACCTCGCCGTGCGGAGTAGGGGTCTTTAACTACATCTTCAGGGTTAGCATGATGCTGACGGTGACCTGCGACCCAAAAAACGGGTCCTCCTTGGAGAGCTAGGGTACCAATAGTTGTAATGATATACTCCAACCACTTGGGTACCTGAAAACTTCGATGAGTCAGCAGCCGATGATAGCCTAAACAGATACCGATGCTGCCAAATAACCAGTGGAGGAAAAGGGCCACTCCCAAAGCTGACCAGGAAAAAAACCAAGGAGCTAGCATTGCCAAAGCGTGAATTGCAGCGAAAAAGGCTACGCTGGGCCAGTTAAACGTTTCAGCTGCTCGGTTTTCCGGGACAGCAGAGAGTGTGTTATGGGTCATAAATCTTCTCGATGGAGGAGAGGCAGTAGCTTTATTGGAACTTTTGATGCAAGTATTACTTGCATTCTCTAAGCTTAACAACCACCTGCCTAAGCTGCAAGTACTACTTACATTTTTTTTAGTTTTATGTCTCGAACACCTTCTTCAACTCGACAGCGCTTGATTAATGCAGCGCTGGAGTTGTTTAGCTCTCAGGGCGTTACCGAAACGACTACGCGGCAAATTGCTGAATTGGCACAGGTCAATGAAGTGACGCTGTTTCGGCACTTCGGTAACAAGCAAGGGTTGCTTTTGGCAGTGATTGAAGATTCCGCAGTGTTTACTCACTTGGGTGAATCATTGAGGGCGCAGGTTGCTCAAACCAGCCATTTAGATCAAGCCCTGAAAAATTATGCCATTGATCGACTACAGGCTCTTGAACAAATTCCAGAGTTACTGCGCTCTGTGGTAGGTGAGGCAGGTCGTTATACGATCGAAAATCGCCGAGCACTAGGACGAGGTGTAACATTAGCCAACCGTGAGGTTGCTCGATATCTAGCAATAGTGATTGAGCGTGAACAATTACATCCTGGGATATCCGTTGAAAAATTATCCAGTTTGCTCAATGTAATGTTATTCGGGTATTTAGTGATTGAATTGACCAGCGAGTTTCATGAACTGTGGAATGACCGTGAAGATTTTTTGGGTAGTTTAGTTCAACTGTTTTTAGAAGGAGCGGTTTCGGAAACAGAAGAGCTAAACGTTAGTCAGTTAAGAGTTGAACATTCGCCAGATAATTTATCCTACACCAATGGTGCGAGTGAACAACATGCAACTGTTGTTCCGCAGAAAGTTGCTGATTTACCGACTTCTCTGGTTCACTCAATTTTGCAACAAGCCAAAAAACAAGGATTACAAGTTTATGCTTTGGCTTATGTGTTGTTCGCAGCAGGTTTACTGCCTAGGGAAGTTGTTAGTTTGGAGAGATCGCATCAAATCAGTGATGCTCATCAGCACCTGTTACAAATTACTCAAGGGGCTGTTCGACAAGTACCAGTCAATCAGGGAATTATGGGAAAGCGTTATGGTTCCTATACTCGTAATCCCTTAAGTCAATGGCTCAAAAGCCGTAAAGATGAGCAGCATGCAATGTTTTTGAATGAGACTGGGCAGCCAATGACAGAGGAAGAATTATACGCAGCGTGGCAGAACTTTACATCTGGGTTGTTGACTTCTGAAGGTCAACCTTTATTAATTGAACAAGCACGACAGACATGGTGTGTAGAAATGTTGATGAGAGGAATGGATTTAGAGGATTTGAGTATCCTTAGCGGTTGGAATACTAAGCAATTACAGCCTTATTTCCGTAGGGCGAGAGAAAAAGCTGCGATAGAACGAGCTCTCCGTCTCGATCAAAAAACTTAAAAGGCTGTCTTTTACTATGCAGCAGAAACTTATAACTAAAATTAAGTAACTTTTTCATCAATTAGAGTATCTACAGGTAATTGGATGCTCACTGTAGTGCCTGTCAATTGATCAGACTGAATGAATAGTTTCCCGCCATGAGCGTTGACGATGCGTTTGACAATGGCAAGACCCAACCCAGTGCCACAAGGTTTCGTAGAGTAGAATGGCTCAGTTAGTTTGGAGAGAACTTCCGGAGGGATTGGGTCGCCACCATTGTGGACACTGATAAAAACCTGATCTGGAACAGTACCAATCTCTACACCCCATCTGACTACATCTCCAGGTGCGATCGCCTCACAGGCATTGCGGACAATGTTGATAAACACTTGTTTGAGCTTGTCCTTATCCCCCAAGATTTTGACCGTAGCCAATGCCGGAATGAATTCTATCTGTCGCTCCAATGCTTCCGACATCTCGCGGATTGGCATGAGCATCCCGCGAATGAATTCGTTCACATCCAAGGGTGAGAGCTGCAATACTTGAGGCTTGGCATAGAGCAAAATTTCACGCAATAGGCGTTCTAGACGACCCGCTTCGCTAAGAGCTAACGATAATCGCTCTTGAGCCGCTTGTGACAGAACAGTCCTCCTAAAATAATTCAACCCCATAATCATCGTAGTTAGAGGGTTACGAATCTCGTGCACAATCATAGCCGCAAATTCACCAATAGCTGCCAGACGTTCCTGCTCTACCAACTTGGCTTGAGCTACCCGCAGTTCCTCTGTCCGTTTTTCTACCTCAGCCTCCAGCGCTTCATTAAACTGTCGTTGCTGCTGGTAGAGATGATAGTTGTCAATCGCCGTGGCAGCGCGTTCAGCAAACAGCTCGGTGATTTGGATTTCTTCTGTTGTAAATTCGCGTGGCTGCCGATGAAAAGAGCAGACTGTGCCGATCGCTTCACCCTGGGAAGTCCGCAACGGTATTCCCAGATAAGCTCGATAACCCTTTGCAGGTCTGCCATACTCTCGGTTGGTTTCAGCATCCTTAACGGCTAGAGAGCGTCCCATTTTGATAACAGTGCCAGTTAATAGACCGTGCAGCGCATAGACACGAGGAGCGTCTTCATCCATATCGATGCTACTGGCCAGTATCGTCTCAAATCCGTCTTGGCATAGGGTCACAACTGTCCAATCTATTTCGACCAGTTGGCTAACTCCGCAAGCAATGTCTTTCAAATAGCTACTCAGTTCGCCAGAGCGATAGCTAAGGGAAGACAAAACCCTCAACGCCTCCCGCTCTCGCTGCCACTGGCGGCGCTGCAATTCCATGTCATCGTCCTTAGCTTGGCTCACGGCTGGCTTTGGCGGGAGTGCAAAATACTGAATTGAAATAGCAGTACGAGTAGGCTTACCTTCGAGTGGAATCACCCTGTTGGAGTGAATCGATAGAGACAATTCTACTAGATAGAATCTCCATCTGTATAGAGTGAACGCTATAACGACAGTAACGGTTATCGTGAAGTTTTTATAAGAGAAATTAAAATTTAAATTTAGCTGAGAAATTCATAAGACTTTTCTCAATAAAATTTGAGTTTTCTTGGCTTAATTTATTAGCAAATTTTCATAATTTAACGAATTCTTACAGCAATAATTCTATTAAATCTAAGCCATAAACTCAAATCAAGCTCCCAATATTGTTTTGAGAGATTGGTAACAATGGCATGAACTGAGTATCAAGCTTTTTCCAAAAAGCTTGATTGCATATATCGTTATTTTCAAGGGAGAACGTTCATGACGCTCTCATCCAGAAGGAGCTTTAGAAACCCTGGCAAAAGTGGAAGCGGTTGGAGGATACCTATGAATTATTTATGGCGAATTACAGGCAATATCAAACCTCAAGACCTGACAGAAAGTAGATTACAATTGCACTATGCAATCCAGTTTATTGCTGCTATTGGTTCGGCTTTGGCAGTGCCACTACCCGACTACAGTCACACCAGTTTGGAATGGAATCCTGAATTAGAAGTATTTGTTGGAACAGTTATTCGATCGCAGATATCGTTTCGAGTAGCACTTGACCCGATTCGTCTCACTTCAATAATCTTGGATAACCAGGGAAATGCGATCGCAGAATTTCCCCTGCATCAAAAAACAATGGCAGAGGGACTGAGTTGGCACAAACAAGAAATTTCTAAATTAGGTGCAAATGCCGAAAATGTAGCGTTTCTTTCTTATCCACCCGATGATTTTCCAGAGCATCCAGTTGCTCACGGTGCTACCTTCGATGCTAGCGAAGAATCAGGACGGCAGGAACTAACGAATTACTACGCTAATACGCACCAACTTTTACAGGAGCTTGTTGCCACAAATAAGGATGCTTCATCTATCCACATCTGGCCTCATCACTTCGATATCGCAACGCTAATCTCCCTACCTGGTACCAACAACGGAGAGCCAATAACTGTAGGAATTGGTTTGTCGCCTGGAGACACTAGCTACGAAGAACCTTACTGGTATGTGTCTCCTTATCCTTATCCAGCAATAGAAAATTTTCCGAGCCTCGATAGCAATGGTTTCTGGCACACTCAGCACTGGGTTGGAGCTGTTTTAACGGCTTCTCGCCTAGCGATTCCGATAGCAAGCGGCACCGATACAAAAGTGGCTGAGATGCAAAAGCAGCAAGTTGAAGCTTTTTTAAATTCCGCTCTCAAAGAATCGAAAGCGTTACTGAAAAGGGATGAGAGAGTTTGAATTACGAATTACGAATTCATAATTACCAATTATTGTTGAGGTAAACTCTCAGGTTTTTCATTCGATTCTTAGAATCCTCTCAGTTAGCAATCAGAACTCATTCAGGGAAGTGGCTCATTCTAGTTATCAAGTGAAGCAACCACTACATTAACCTGAAGTTGATTTCGAGGGAGAACAATGAAACCTTCTATTCTTGCCAGTTTATCGATTCTGCTACTCTCTTCCACAACAGCGATCGCAGTCAAAGCCGAGTCGAAACTTTGGCAAATCAAACCAACCGTAGCTGGCCCAACAGTTTTTCAAAACTCATCTGCTGCTTCTGAATTTAGCACCTTATCAAGGAATCAGCAGATCAAGCCAACCGTAGCCGGCCCAACAGTGTTTATTAACTCGTCTGTTGCCATGCAATCTGGTACCTTCATGTCAGCAGAGCAACCAACTACGGGAATAGCCAAAATTGTTACTGAAAATGGACATCGCTACCTAGTGCTGAATGAGGCTTTTAGCACCAATGAACAAGGGCCTGACTTACACGTTCTATTGGACATGACTAACCAGCCACCTCAGCAATATCAGAACTTTAACAGTTATGTGAACTTGGGCAAATTGCAAAAGTACAGTGGTGCACAGCGTTATCCCATTCCTGACAGCATCAACCTGGAAAACTACAAATCAGTTGTGATTTGGTGTCGGATGGCAAATGCTACTTTTGGCTATGCTCCGCTAGGTACTGCCATGAGAGCTCAGAGATAGTTTTGCCAAGCTCTCCAAACACAGTTTTTGATTAGTAAAAAAATTGACTGAGTCCACTCAATACACATTCGGAGATTGCAAGATGAAACGTCTAATTTTTGGTGGCTTATCTGTTTTACTCATGTCCACAACGGTAGCACCAGCTTTGAGAGCTGAGGTTATTGCAGAAACTGTACCAGTCAACACATCACAAACCGATGTAATGAACATGCCACCGAGAATCACAACTCGCATGGCAGTAACACCTTTTAACCTGGTTTTCTTGGCTTTTCAAGGCTTTTTCGAGTCACAGGGAATTCCCAGTTCTATGAGCCTTCTTGCTGCTTATCGCAATCAACAGGTTACGGCTGTTGACTTAGTTAAGATTGCCATCGATATGAACAGACTCCCCCAAAGTGCCCTGACTGATCGGGGATACCTCAATGCTGTTGACTTTCAGCTAAAAGATCTCGCATTTGGAGATTGATAAAACCTACAGTTGGAGGGTGCACAATGAGGGATATTACAAACTATCGCCTCTTTGGCTCAAGATGCGATCGCTCTAACTTGAACAGAATGGCACTGACTTAAGGATAGTGGGCACTGCCCACTCTACGAATTTCCTAGGCTTTCAGTGATTGTTAGAGGCTTATTTCAGTAACATTCAACTTAAACAGAGTATGACGCGATCGCATCTCCTCCACCTCTCCTCAGAGCTGAAAAGCTTTTTAATTAACACTATTGTGTCAGTCTCGGAAAATTACGCTTACTCCAAGTACTGAATAAATTAACCAGACCGATGTGCTTTTTAGCAGAGGATAATACTAACGATGGCACCCCCAACCCAGGAAGAAATCCGTCTCCAAGAAGCTCTCACTCACAAAGCTCATTGGCGCAGATGGGGCCCTTATTTAAGCGATCGCCAATGGGGAACGGTACGAGAAGACTACAGCCCTCATGGTACGGCTTGGGATTACTTCACCCATGATCAAGCTCGTTCCCGTGCTTATCGCTGGGGTGAAGATGGCATCGCTGGAATTTCCGATAACCATCAACGCTTATGTTTTGCCATTGCCCTTTGGAATGGTGAAGACCCAATTTTGAAAGAAAGACTTTTTGGTCTAACGGGAAGTGAAGGAAATCATGGAGAAGATGTTAAGGAATATTACTTTTACCTTGACAATACTCCAACGCATTCCTACATGAAAGCCCTCTACAAATATCCCCATCAAGCCTTCCCCTACTCGCAATTAGTTGAAGAAAATAAACGCAGAAATCGCCGAGAGCCAGAATTTGAATTACTGGATACAGGCATATTTGATAACAATCGCTACTTTGATGTATTCGTTGAGTATGCAAAGCATTCATCTGAAGATATTTTGATTCAAATTAAAGTAGTTAATCGGGGAACAGAAACAAAAACATTGCACCTTCTCCCGACACTCTGGTTTCGCAATACTTGGTCTTGGAATGGAAGTGAAGCTAAACCGACGATTCAAGCCATGAAATCAGGTAATTCCCTCAACCTTATTGGGGCTTTCCATCCAAGTCTGGGAAAAAGATATCTGTATTGCGAGGGAACAGCAGAAGTTCTGTTTACAGAAAATGAGACGAACACAGAAAGGTTATTTGGCACTCCTAATCCTTATCCCTATGTAAAAGATGGAATCAACGACTATATTATCCACGGGCGAAAAGAGGCGATTAATCCCCATTGTATCGGCACTAAAGCGGCGGTTCACTACTTACTAACAGTGGGTGCAGGTGAGACGAAAGCAGTCCGATTGCGATTGAGGGATACCCTTCTTCAGTCCCCCCCTTATCAAGGGGAGATAGGGGCGTTAGAACCATTCGGCAAAGACTTTGATGCGATCTTTTTTACTCGACAGCACGAAGCAGATGAATTTTATCAACGCATTTCTCCCTTCCCCTTGAGTGAGGATATGCGAAATGTGCAACGACAAGCCTTCGCTGGGATGCTGTGGAGCAAGCAATTTTACTACTACTTCGTTGAGGATTGGTTGAAAGGCGATCGCAATGTACCACCACCACCCCAAGAACGAAAACATGGAAGGAATTCTGAGTGGTTTCACCTCAATAATGAAGACATTCTTTCTATGCCTGATAAGTGGGAATATCCTTGGTTTGCTGCCTGGGATTTGGCATTTCATGCGATTCCCTTGGCAATGATTGACCCAGATTTTGCCAAATATCAGTTGGATGTTTTAACGCGGGAATGGTATATGCATCCCAATGGGCAAATTCCCGCCTATGAGTGGAAGTTTAGTGATGTAAATCCCCCCGTTCATGCCTGGGCAACCTGGCGAGTTTATAAGATTGAACAAAAAATGTATGGGCGGTCTGATCGGCAGTTTTTAGAGCGAGTGTTTCAAAAATTGTTGCTCAATTTTACCTGGTGGGTCAATCGAAAAGATGTAAAAGGAAAGAATGTTTTTCAGGGCGGTTTTTTAGGTTTAGACAATATTGGTGTTTTTGACCGCAGTGCTGAACTTCCTACAGGCGGATATATCGACCAATCTGATGGAACGAGTTGGATGGGAATGTATTGCTTGAATATGCTGGCAATTGCCCTAGAACTTGCCAAAACGAATCCAGTTTACGAAGATATTGCCACCAAGTTTTTTGAACACTTCCTCTATATTGCCAATGCCATGAACCACATGGGCGGCATTAATGCCGAACTATGGGATGAGGAAGATGGATTTTACTATGATGTGCTGCATTTGCCCGATGACAAACACTTAACTCTCAAAGTTCGTTCGATGGTGGGGCTGATTCCTCTGTTTGCGATCGAGACGATTGAGCCGGAGACGTTAGAATTACTGCCAGGTTTTAGAAAGCGATTGGAATGGTTTATCCAAAATCGCCCTGATCTTAAGCAAAATGTTGCTTGTATGCAAACACCAGGCATGGGGGCTAGACGATTACTGGCAATTGTTACCTGCGATAAGCTGACACAAATTTTGCAAAAAATGCTGGATGAGACTGAATTTTTGGGAGATTATGGAATTCGAGCTATCTCTAAATATCATAGTTCACATCCTTACATTTTTGATGTCAATGGTACTCAATTCCGGGTGGACTACGAACCTGCTGAATCCAGTAGTGGTTTATTTGGTGGCAATTCCAATTGGCGCGGCCCTGTCTGGTTCCCGGTGAATTTTTTGTTGATTGAGTCTTTACAAAAGTTTCACCATTACTTGGGAGACGATTTCAAAATTGAGTGTCCAACAAATTCGGGTCAAATGATGACGTTGTGGGAAGTGGCTAGTGAATTATCTCAAAGACTGACACGAATTTTCCTTAATAATTCATCGGGTGAAAGACCTGTTTATGGTGGCACTGAAAAATTTAAAACTAACTCTGATTGGCAGGATTTGATTCTGTTTTATGAATACTTCCACGGTGATAACGGAGCTGGAATTGGGGCTAGCCATCAGACTGGTTGGACGGGTTTAGCCGCTAAAATTATTCAACAGCTAGGCGAATATGATCGAGGAAATCCAACTTTTGATTTAGCAAAAAGAATGGCTCAGAAAAATGCTTTAAAGTGATAAGTGTCTGTCGAAAAAATCTACAGTGAAAAGCGTTCACATTTACTTTTAACAAGCAGGTTCAAGAAATATTTAATTAATGGAATACGGCTCACCCTATTTAATTAAATATTCAGGGGAATTTAAGATTAAATAGTTATACGTAAATTCAGAAAAGTATAAATATTATGAAATGAATTTTATAAGTAAAGAGTTGACACAATTCAGAAAAATAAGTCGAGGGAAGATTAACCCCCATTCACTACAATTTCGCCTAATCTTAGGACTGGTAATTGTTCTGCTTTTAGGGCTGAGTAGCTTGGTGATGTGGACAGATTGGAAAATGAAACAGTTTCTAATCGTCACCCATCAACAAAAGATTGAGGTGATGGCGAGCCGATTTCTTCAAAATGTAGAGCCTTATAGCGCTACCTTACCGATGGAAACTGGACTCCAACAGGCGATAGATCGCGCCTCATCACCTGATTTATCAATGTGGGTGAAGTTTCCTGACGGCAAGATGATGAAACAGGCCCAAACTGAGACAATTTCTTCTCCTGACGTCCAGACTCTTTCAATGTCACTCAAGCAGATACCGACTCAACTTCAGATTTATCAAATCAATGGGCGGCAAATGGTGAATTATAGCGGTGTCTTGCAAGTTGGCAATCAGACAATGGGTCAACTTTACATAGAGCAGGACATAACTGATGATCATAATCGGTTGATGGGGGTGCTTCAAAGTTTAAGGATTGCCACTCTTCTGGTTCTTTTGGCGATCGCACTCGTCTTTTCGGTGTTGATTTGGCGATCGCTTCTTCCCCTACGACAAATGAGTCAGTGGATGAGAATCCATGCTGCACAACCGCATCCTTACCCGCTCAACCTGAATCAGGCACCCAGTGAGATTAAACAACTTGTAAAAGAATGGAATCGGTTGTCTACTCATCTTTGTGTTCGTCGAGAGCAGCAGCGACAATTTACCAACAATATTGCTCATGAATTACGCACTCCCCTGAGCTTAGTTTATGGCTATCTGCAAAGAACCCTGCGACGCAGCGACAACCTCACCCCTCTCCAGCAAGAAGCACTCTCCATTGCCGCATCCCAGACAGAGCAAATTATTCAGCTCTTACAAGACTTAATTAACCTAGCACGGGTAGATAACGGATTTATGCCCTTGCGAGAGGAGATGTTAGTACTCAATGATTTGATGGCAGATGTAGTAAGGATGACAAAAAAATTTGGGCATCGGACGATTAAGATTCAAGCCTCACCAATGCCAGTTCAAGTCAAAGGTGACAAGCAAGCACTCATGCAAATTCTCACCCAATTAATCGATAATGCAGTTAAGTACTCAGACGCTCATGAGCCGATTACTTTAAAGCTAAGTCAGACGGATGGGTGGGCACTAATGCAAGTGTGCGACAAAGGTTGTGGGATTGCTTTGGCAGAGCAACCTCACTTGTTTGAACCCTTTCATCGAGTCGATCCGTCCCGTGCCCGTGCGACTGGAGGAGTTGGCTTGGGGCTATCCATCGTTAAATCTTTGGTGCAACGGATGGGAGGTCGAGTTACAGTCGAGTCAACGCTTGGTATTGGTAGCACTTTTTCCGTCACTTTACCCTTAGCAAACGAGTAAGTAGTGTTATGGCAGCGCATATCCTTGTGGTTGAAGATGAAGTCAAACTCGCTCGGTTCATGGAGTTGGAACTCAGCAGTGAGGGCTACCGTACCAGTGTGGCGCACGATGGGATAGCAGGACTGACTCTAGCGCGAGAGTCATCGCCAGAGTTGGTGATTCTGGATTGGATGCTGCCAGGGTTATCGGGGTTGGAAGTGTGCCGTCGCCTGCGAGCAACTGGAAATAAAGTACCTGTGATTTTGCTGACGGCAAAAGATGAAGTGAGCGATCGCGTAGCGGGTTTGGATGCTGGAGCCGATGATTATGTGGTTAAACCCTTTAGTATTGAAGAACTGTTAGCTAGAGTTCGTGCCCATCTGCGCCGGACTCAGGAAGCTGATTTGGATGTGCTACAGTTTGAAGACTTGAGCTTAAATCGTCGCACCCGTGAAGTGTTTCGAGGTAAAAGAGCGATCGAATTAACAGCAAAAGAATTTGACTTACTCGATTACTTACTCTCGCATCCCCGACAAGTGTACACGCGAGACCAAATTTTAGAGCGCGTCTGGGGTTACGATTTTGGGGGAGATTCCAATATCATCGAAGTCTACGTTCGCTACCTGCGCCTCAAGCTCGAAG
>CBKWLJ010000026.1:0-37063 GCA_966675205.1 uncultured bacterium | reverse complement strand
AGCAACTGTTTGATGTTATAACACTAGATTGCTAGATTGAGTGCAACTTCTTCTTGAAAAACGTCGCAAAGAAGATTGCGCCCACCGTCTTCCATGGGTTAATTAAAGGAGAATCCACTCAAAAGCAGGGGTTAGGGGATTCGCATCAGTCTTCGCAGGGAGCCAAGCACAGGTGTGAGGTGCGTTACTCAATTCGACAGTTGGCTGTCCTCGCTCCCATAATCGATAAACATTAAGGGCATATCTACTCAAGGGGATGCTTGACTGAGCAGTCAAAGCATTAACGTCTTTTGTAAAGTTAGGCTATAAAAACGAAAAACAACGGAGAGTGTGAGGTGTCGCAAGTCAAACCTACAATCCTAGTAACTGGCGGGGCAGGATATATTGGCTCTCATGCTGTATTGGCACTGCTTCGAGCCGGATACAGCGTCATCGTCCTGGATAACCTGGAATATGGGCATCGAGAGGTTGTGGAAGATATTCTACAAGTGAAGTTGGTGGTGGGAGACATTGGCGATCGCCAATTACTAGATCAGCTCTTTGCTAACCACAACATTGCAGCAGTAATGCACTTGGCTGCTTACATTGCTGTAGGAGAGTCGGTTGCCCAGCCAGCTAAATATTACCGCAACAATGTGTCCGCTACTCTGACGCTTTTAGAAGCGATGATGGCAGCACAGGTGAAGCATATCGTCTTTCCTTCAACCTGCGCCATCTACGGAATGCCCAAGCAGGTGCCGATGACAGAAAACCATCCTCAAGAACCCATGAGTCCTTATGCGACGACCAAATGGATGGTAGAGCAAATCTTGAATGATTTTGATCGCGCTTACAATCTACGCTCAGTCGTCTTTCGCTTCTTCAATGCTGCTGGGGCCAATCCAGAAGGGCTATTAGGTGAAGATCATCAACCCGAAACTCATCTGATTCCCTTGGTATTGCTAACGGCCTTAGGAAAGCGTGAGTCCATTTCTATCTGGGGAACCGATTACCCAACCCCTGACGGCACTTGCTTGCGAGATTATATTCACGTCAGTGACTTAGCCGATGCCCATGTGTTAGGGCTGGAGTACCTCTTGCAAGGAGGCAAAAGTGAAGCCTTTAATTTAGGAAATGGCAATGGTTTTTCAGTGCGACAGGTGATTGAAACAGCGCAGCAAGTGACGGGTCGAACCATTAAAGTAGTAGAGTGCGATCGCCGCCCAGGTGATCCATCAATTTTGGTCGGGAGTAGTGACAAAGCTCAGAAAATACTGGGTTGGTCTCCTCAATACCCAGACCTCCAGAAAATTATCAGCGATGCTTGGCAGTGGCATCAACGGCGTCATCAATAAGATCAAAAAGTTCAAGCCATGTAAAACTCTCATACGAGCGAAAACAACGGTTACACTGCTCCACTGTTTCCAATCCATATAGGCTTGACAGACGCCGCGTTTCAAGCCTGAAGAGACTGTTTAACTACTCTGTTTTTGGATTAAAAGATTGTCGGTGAACAGACACGCCCACACTGGAAAGGTTCAAAACAACTCGACTCCTGAGCACAAGGAGCCTCTCGGAGTGGAAGCCCGTATCAGTCGTTTGGAGGCAATTGTTGGACAAATGGGAGAAGCAGTTCTTGCAACCACCGAAACAATTGACCGTCTTGCTGAGCGGGTAGATGCCCTAGCAATTCAAGTCCAACACCAAGGGCACCAAGTCCAGCAACAAGGGTACCAACTCTTTGCTTTAAGTGATGCGGTACAAACCTTAGCGGAAACACAAAATGAAACGTTAGCGCAGTTGGGGCAACTCACAACAACGCTACGACGCATTGCCGACGCCCTGGAAACGACTGATCAATGAGGGAAGGGAGACTCTTGAAGACAGGGAGGATCAGGAAGAGCCTGTTTCAAAATGCGGGTAAACTATCTTCCTTATTTTCCCCATCTTCCTTGTCTCCCTCTCTTTGTTTTCATAAACCGTATCATCCCGGTCAGCTTTCACTTACCGAGAAAAATGTGCTACCACAACGAGAGCGCATAAAAATCATTAGGAGAACCTGATAGATGCATTTTCCGATGCGGTACTTTGTCCTTGTGCCCTTGACAGTTACCCTCAGCTTGATAACAGTCAGTTGTAGCGAGAGCAAAGTTGCCCAATGTAACAAACTGATCAAAGTGACTAACGAAGTGGTGAGTCAAACCAAATCCGTTACCAATGGAAATCAAGCAATCAACCTCAAGGCAACACTCAAAGCTGCCGATGCGATGGAAAAGGCATCTCAAGAAATGCAAGCCATTAAGGTAAGCGACAAAAATCTCCAAGGTTATCAAAGCCGCTTTACTAATATGTATCGCGATACCAGTCAAGCCACCCGTGACTTTGTCGCTGCATTTGAGAAGAAAGACCGTGCGGCTGCTGAAACTGCCTTGCAGAAATTACAGAAGGCCACAACTCCAGAAAAGCAATTAGTCGATGAAATTAATAAATACTGCACCGGTAAGACATCACCGTAGCATCTAGTGCAGCATGACCCAAATAAGTAACTCGTTAACAACAGAGCCAAAAGTAAAAAGTAAAAGCCTTTTGAGCTTCTGCCTTGGAGCCTTCTACCTTTTGCTTCCTTGCACGAGCAAATCGAAACACTGGGAAAGCCAGAAATGAGAGATCGCATCTACATTCAGCTTGATAGTTTTCCCTATTGGCAATCCTTACTCCCTTGGTGTCCCACTTCAGGGTAATCTCTTACTTACAAAATGCTTTCTGGTTAAATGTCGTTGAAATATGCTCTGGTTCACGAATGGTTGACGCCCAAAGCCACGGGCGGTTCAGAACTGGTGGTTCAAGCCATCTTGAAGCTGATTAATGCTGATCTGTATGCACTGATTGATTTTGAATCGACCAATCCTCAGAGTTATCTGTTTGGTCGAACTGTTGGTACCACTTTTCTGCAATATTTCCCGTTTGCCCGCAACGGAGTCCAGAAATATCTACCACTGTTACCTTTGGCCATTGAACAGTTGGACTTGCGTCACTATGATGTTATCCTTTCCTCTTCCCATGCTGTTGCCAAAGGAATTCTAACTACACCCCAACAACTACACATTTGTTACTGCCATACACCCATGCGCTATGCCTGGGACTTAACGTTTGATTACCTCCGTAGCAGTCGTATGGGGCGTGGTCCTCAAGGTTGGATGACGCGGTATTTACTTCATGGTTTGCGTCAGTGGGATGCTCTTTCGGCAAATCGGGTGGATTATTTTATTGCGAACTCCGCATACACAGCACGCCGCATTTGGCGCTGCTACCGACGTCAGGCGGCAGTTATTTATCCCCCAGTGAATATTGAGCGCTTTCCGTTCCAAACCCAAAAAGAAGATTTTTATCTTACGGTTTCCCGCTTAGTCAGTTACAAGCAAGTTTCTCTGATTGTTAAAGCCTTTAATCAACTAGGGCGATCGCTAGTCGTGATTGGTACAGGGCCAGAGTTAGAGGCGCTTCGTAAACTGGCACAACCCAATGTACAACTGTTGGGATTTCAGCCAGACTCTGTGGTGGAACAGTATATGACCCGCGCAAAAGCCTTTGTTTATGCTGCCTGTGAAGATTTTGGCATTGCCTTAGTAGAAGCCCAAGCCTGTGGGACGCCAGTGATTGCCTATGGTGCTGGGGGGGCGCTAGAAACAGTTCGAGATATTCGGCAACATCCGGACAACCCAACGGGTCTATTTTTTCAACCCCAAAGCGTCGAAGCGTTGATTGAAGCGGTGAAAACATTTGAGGCGTCAAAAGACTCATTTAATCCCGAAGAGGCTCGTTTAAACGCAGCTGGGTTTGCCCCGAAAGTTTTTGGCGATCGCTACTTGGCTTTTCTCGAACAATGCTATCAGGACTACCAATCACGATTTTTCCCTGACAAATTCTAGGTTTGAGCACCTTAGATAGCCGTAGCAAGCGTCTTGTGGCTTTATGATCTTGACTGTGTGGTGTGAAGTGAAGGAGTAA
Organism: uncultured bacterium; assembly: GCA_966675205.1. GTDB lineage: Bacteria > Cyanobacteriota > Cyanobacteriia > Cyanobacteriales > Coleofasciculaceae > JBFLZA01. The sequence continues at coordinate 33,076 of CBKWLJ010000026.1, read as the reverse complement.
GATGACTGCCGAAAGCCAACTTATCTCCGTCAAGATGTTACGAGCGTTCGTGAAGCGAGGTTTTCAGCCACTCGCGTCGCGCACTAGACCTAGAGGTCTTTCTCGGCATCGTTTAAACGGAGATCTCGCCAAACGGCTGTTTGACGTGATGTTTTCACTATCGATTCTGATTTTGTTTTTCCCAGTTTATTTGGTACTAGCCATCCTAATTGCCATCAGCTCTCCTGGACCAATTTTTTATGTCCAGGAACGCGTCGGTCAAGATTACAAATTGTTTGGTTGCCTCAAATTCAGAACTATGGTGGTGAATGCGGATGAGATGTTGACACACATGATGACAACCTCACCTCAACTCAGGGAGGAATTTGAAGATAATTTCAAACTCAAACAAGACCCCCGAATTACACTAATCGGGAAGTTCTTGCGACTTACTAGTCTTGATGAGTTTCCTCAATTCTGGAATGTCTTAAAAGGAGATATGAGTGTGGTGGGTCCCCGCCCCTTAGTTCCAGAAGAACTACATAAATACGGACATCATATGGACAAAGTTTTGACCATTCGACCAGGAATTACTGGCTTGTGGCAGGTTTCTGGGCGTAATGATATTCCTTATCCACTTCGGGTTCAAATGGATGTTTACTACGTCAACTTCCGAAACTTTTGGCTGGATTTATGGCTCATTATCAAAACCATTGGCGTGATTATTTTTCCAAGAAATAATGGTGCCTATTAAAGGAAAAAGAGGTACAATTACTACCTCTTTTTTTTAGGCGTATGAGGGTTAAATCTACAGCCTCTGACAATCCTGCTCCCCCCTCATCAGGTTCATCCTTGATAACGCTTTAGTGCGATCGCGGACTAGGGCGTTATTAGGGTAACAAGAACTATGCGTAACTAGATTGAAAATGGGGAATCGGGAATTGGGAATTGCCCAGAAACTCAGATGTACCTCGCTGATAGGAGAATTGCTATATTCTCATGGTAGTACTCTCAAGCAAAAAGATTTGGTCTGCTTGGGAGCCTCGGCTAACCACTTTCGTTCCCACAACAGGTCATTGATCTCTACGACAAGTTTAGCGATGCGAAAATTTTTAGGTTAACGTAGGGAGTGATTTGTTGACTTCCCAACACCTCTGGTTGGGATAGCGAGCTTTCATAGGCACACAAGCTCGGTGAAAGTCTCTATTCATCATAGGAAGATTGAAGAATGACGCAACGCAAACGAGCGCTAATTACAGGTATTACAGGTCAAGATGGTTCTTATTTAAGTGAGCTGTTACTGGAAAAGGACTATGAAGTTCATGGGATTATTCGACGAACTTCGACCTTTAACACGGATCGAATTGATCACATCTACGTAGATCCGCACAATGAAGACGCTCGATTGTTTCTCCACTATGGTGATTTGACAGATGGCGTAACCCTGCGTCGAATTTTGGAAGAAGTTCAGCCTATAGAAATTTATAATTTGGGGGCTCAATCCCATGTAAGGGTAAGCTTTGACTCACCTGAATACACAGTTGATTCTGTGGCAATGGGTACGTTACGCCTGTTAGAAGCCATTCGAGATTATCGAAATCGTACTGGCATAGATGTGCGCTTTTATCAAGCGGGTTCATCGGAAATGTTTGGTAAGGCACAAGAAGTTCCCCAAAAGGAAACAACGCCGTTTTATCCCCGTAGTCCCTACGCTTGTGCCAAAGTTTACGCTCACTGGCAAACCGTGAACTATCGGGAGTCCTACGGAATGTTTGCCTGTAATGGAATATTGTTTAATCACGAATCCCCTAGACGCGGTGAAACCTTTGTGACTCGCAAGATTACAAGAGCGATCGCAAGAATTATTGCCGGTCAGCAGAAAAAAATCTACCTGGGGAATCTTGACTCGAAGCGAGATTGGGGTTACGCCAAAGATTACGTCAATGCTATGTGGCTGATGCTCCAGCAAGACGAGCCTGATGATTATGTAGTGGCAACCGGTGAAACTCACTCCATTCGAGAATTTCTTGATGTTTCCTTTAGTTATGTCAATCTCAATTGGCAGGACTATGTAGAGTTTGACTCCCGTTATCTACGTCCGGCTGAAGTCGATTTACTCATTGGTGACCCCAGCAAGGCGCAACAAAAGCTCGGTTGGAAGCCTTCTGTTACCTTTAAGGAGTTGGTCGCTCTAATGGTAGAAGCGGACTTACGAGCACTCGGTCTATCTTCTCCGCATAGCCAGAATTCTCTGGTGGAGGATAATGCTTATATTCGTCAGGCTATAGGCAGCATAGTTGATTGAGCTGACAAGCTTTATAGATGAAAGCTGTCGGTTAATCCGTGATGGATGACTATAAAAGTTCGTGACATCCTCGCCTCTGCTCTCCCTTTTAGGGTGAGCGCTGGCGTGCCAACATCACTATCGAGTATTCCAACGATTGGCACTTATCGAGCTAAAGCAAGGAACACAACTCCCATATGGCAACGTTAGATTTGAGTGATAAAAGAATTCTGGTCACAGGAGGGGCTGGATTTCTAGGGCGTCAGGTGGTTGAGCAACTCATTCAAGCTGGTGCTATTCCAGAGAAAATTACAGTGCCGCGATCGCGTGACTACGACCTTCGCACCCTAGAAGCCTGCCAACAAGTCGTCCAGCAGCAGGATATCGTAATTCACCTTGCTGCCCATGTTGGCGGCATTGGGTTAAATCGGGAGAAGCCGGCCGAGCTATTTTACGACAACCTAATGATGGGCACTCAACTGATTCATACTGCCTATCAAGCAGGTGTCCAAAAGTTCATCTGTGTTGGCACCATCTGCGCCTATCCTAAATTTACTCCGGTGCCCTTCAAGGAGGACGACCTGTGGAATGGCTACCCGGAAGAAACTAATGCCCCCTACGGTATCGCCAAGAAAGCTCTCTTAGTTCAGCTCCAAGCTTATCGGCAGCAGTACGGTTTCAATGGTATCTATCTGCTACCAGTCAACTTGTATGGCCCAGAAGATAACTTCGACCCCAGAAGTTCTCATGTTATCCCTGCCTTAATTCGCAAAGTACATGAAGCACAGCAAAGCGGAGAGAAGAAATTACCCGTATGGGGGGATGGCAGTCCGACTCGTGAGTTTCTTTACTCCACTGATGCAGCCAGAGGGATTGTAATGGGAACCCAATATTACAATGACCCAGAACCTGTTAATTTGGGAACAGGCGAAGAGATCTCTATTCGGAATTTAATAGAACTCATTTGTGACTTGATGGGATTTGAAGGTGAAATTATCTGGGAAACTGATAAACCGAATGGGCAACCCCGCCGTTGTTTGGATATAGAACGGGCAGAGCAAGCGTTTGGTTTCACATCCGAGGTAGGTTTTAAGCAAGGGCTGAAAAATACGATTAACTGGTATCGAGAACACGCTACTTAAGCAAATGCTCAAGTAATAATGGTTCCATAAACGAGAAATTAATCTCTCTTGAAAACAGGAAAAAACGTGGAACCACAGCAATATAAATCCGAATTGCGTCGGATGCTGTTGCAAAAAAGGAGAGCATTAAGTGTAGAAGAATGGCGGATACAAAGCGATCGCCTTTGTGCTCGCCTGCGCTCTTTATCTCTATTGACTCAGGCGAAAACGGTTCTTGCCTATTTCAGTTTCCGCCAAGAACCTGATCTTAGTCCTTTATTCACAGATTCTCAATGGGATTGGGGATTCCCTAGATGCGTGGGAAAATCTCTTGTGTGGCATCGCTGGAAGCCTGGAGAACCCCTCTCTAAAGGAAATTATGGAATTTTTGAGCCTTACCCTGATTCCCCAATCTTGATACCCTGTGAAGTCGATTTAATTCTCGTTCCGTCTGTGGCTTGTGATGTGCGAGGATACCGCTTAGGGTATGGGGGAGGCTTTTACGACCGATTGCTGAGTTCAGCTGACTGGGTCTCTAAACCTACTATAGGAATTGTGTTTGAATTTGCCTATGTGTCGCAGTTACCTGTTGACCCTTGGGACAAACCCTTACATAGTATCTGTACAGAAAATAGGTTTCAGGTGAGCGATACACCATGAATCGACAGCGACAAACACCAATATGGAAAATAGTGGGAATATATGGGGGGTTAGGTGCGATCGCATTTGTGATGCTTTTCCCTCTCCTATGGCTTGTGAGTACATCGTTCAAGTCTCCGGAGGAAAACATCTTTCAGTTCCCTCCCCAACTCATTCCCAGTCAGCCAACATTTCAAAATTTTTTCACCGTCTGGCAAACCAATCCCTTTGAACAATACCTGTTTAATAGCACTATTGTTGCCGTACTCACGGTTAGCTTAAACCTACTCTTCTGTTCACTAGCCGCTTACCCACTCGCAAGGCTAGACTTTCGGGGACGCGACTTGATTTTCACGCTTGTCGTTTCTACCATCATGATTCCCTTCCAAATCGTGATGATTCCCCTCTACATTTTGATGGTGCAACTGGGTTTGAGAAATACCTATCTCGGTGTAATTTTTCCCAGCCTTGCCTCTGCTTTTGGCATATTCCTCCTACGACAAGCCTTTCAGGGCGTTCCTAAAGAACTCGAAGAAGCCGGTAGAATGGATGGTTGTTCGGAGTTAGGGCTGTGGTGGAATATCATGTTACCTGCTGTCCGTCCAGCACTGGTAACGTTAGCAATATTTGTCTTTATCGGTTCTTGGAGTGATTTTCTTTGGCCGCTGATTGTTTTGGATCGACCAGAGTATTACACTCTGCCTTTAGGCGTTGCCATTCTTGCAAGTGCCAGAGACCTCGATTGGCGTTTGATTGCTGCTGGATCAGTAATTTCCATCGCCCCGGTTATTCTATTGTTTTTGTTTATGCAGCGCTACATTGTACCGACGGATACTAGCAGTGGAGTTAAGGGTTGAAGAGCGAGCAAGTTGAAAGTTGCAGGTGAGAGCGGGTTAGCAGGTTGTTAGTGAAGCGAGGAGTAGCCCAGGTTAACCAGTTAAAAGTTGCAGATTAAAAACAGTTAGCAGGTTGAAGGTTATATTCCGAACCTTCAACTTTCAACCTTCCAACCATCAACTTTTACTAGTTGATGGCTGACTATTTAGGGCGGCTTGCGGGTAAACAATTCGTTGGTGGTTATACTGTTGCCAAACTCTGACAAAAACCTCAGCAATGGTTGACAAATCTTCCCGTGTTAGCCCAGAATCTAGCAGTTGATTGTCCTGCCAGCGAGCTTTAAGAATTTTATTAATCATTGCTAAAGCGGTTTCTGGAGTGACATCCTTAAGGCTGCGTAACGCCGCTTCGCAAGCATCCGCTAACATGACAATCCCTGTTTCCCGTGACTGGGGAATAGGGCCATCATAACGGAACTCGGCTTCATCTATAGGGGGAGTTCCTTCTTGTTCGGCTTTTTGCTTCGCTTGGAAATAAAAATAGGAGATGAGTAGCTTGCCTTGGTGTTCTGGGATAAAGTCTCGAATCGCTTTAGGCAGTTGGTGCTTACGAGCCATCACCAGTCCTTCAGAGACATGTTTTTTGATAATGTCAGCGCTTGTCCAAGGGTTATTAATTTCATCATGCTTGTTGGGGCCGCCCATTTGGTTTTCAATAAATCCCAATGGATCGTGCATTTTTCCAATATCGTGGTAAAGCGTTCCTGCCCGGACAAGCTCGACATTACAATGGAGTTCTCGTGCAGCAGCTTCTGCTAGGGATGCCACAAATAAAGTATGTTGGAACGTTCCAGGTGCCTCAATAGCGAGTCGCTTCAGCAGTGGACGATTGGGATTGGACAATTCTGCTAAACGAATGGGTGTCACCAAGTCAAACAATCGTTCTAGGTAAGGCGAGATGCCGATGGCGACAACGCTCCAAGCTAAACCCACTAAACCGTATATGGCAGCTTCTTGGAACACGGTATACCAAACAGCACCAATCGCAGCACTGAGCATGAGATTGAGAATCAGGTAAACCGCTCCTTGGGTTAATCCTACGATCATACCCAAGAAAGCGAGTTCCTCACGCGATCGCATCCGTCCAGCCATCCAAGCGCTGAGTAAACCAGCAACAGCACCCGCGAGTAAATATTCTCGACTGACTTCCATGCTGAACGTGACTAATCCCGTCAGCAGACTGACAACAGTGACTCCCAAGGCAGGACTGTAAAAGCTGCCGACTAATAAACCAATTGCTGGCAAGTCTGTATAGGGAACCCCAACAATCACCAAAAGTGGCGTACTCAAAGTCAGCAACCACAGCAAAATGTGGTCGCGCCGCCGTAGTCTAGGATGTACTCGTCGTTCCACAAACCAAAAAACGACAAGACTGCCACTGACAAGACAACCAAAACCGATTAAACCTGACCAGTTAATGCTCCGACGGCTCAATCCGAAGTGATCGAGCAGAACAAAATCTGCCTGAGAGATTTGTTCACCTGTTTCGACAATCACTTCATCCTGCTTGACAGAAACCATCACTGGCTCTACAGCTTGTGCTGCCTGTTCTGCCCTTCGTTTTGTTTCTTCTTTATCTTCTGTTAAATTCGGCTGCATAACGCTCATGAGCAATTGAGCTGCTGATGGCTGAGCTTCTGAGGGAACGAGCGTACTCAGTTGCATCTTTACTGCCTCAGCTAAAAGGGGCTGCGGCAGTCCCGGAGGAATACCCTGGGTCAGAATGCGTTGCAATGAGGTTGTGAGCCCAATTCGTGTTTCCTGCCAGACTTTATCGGATAGTTCAAGCAATGAAGCATCGTAGCGATAGCTTAAATCAGGAGCTAGTGAATTGGAAAGTTGACGCAATGCGCCAGTATAACCCTGACGGGCTAGTGTAATTGAGTCTAGCAAAGCCGAAAATTCTTGAGGAGAAGACAGTTCACGGTAGCTTCGCAATTCACTGAGGGCTTGGGCAAAGGCAAGATTGGATGGTTTTTCAACTTGAGCAAATAACGCCTGTTCTGGAATCGTTGGCTCGGCATTACTTCTATGGTTGACTTGAGCCAAAAGAGCCTGCCACTCCCATTCTTTAACTTGGCGTAAATAACGCTGGGTCGCCTCTGAAAGAATGCTTGTTTCAGCAAAGGGAAACGGACCGGACAGTTGTCGTACTTCTTCTACCCTATCGAGCGATTGTTCTAGATTTTGATAAATCTCTTGGGTCAGCGAGTGGTCGAACATCAATAAGGGAACAGCACCAGTACGAGCCGCTTTTCGCTTCTCTTCTGTCGTTTTCGTATCCTCAACACTGGCGTCACGGGGTGCGCGAATCGTCTGTGGCGCTTCTTTCCCCACATCCAACTTTGGCTGATTATAAAAACGGTTTCCCATCACACTGGTCAGGGAAACGACTGCCACAAGCCACATAATCGGTGGCCGTCTATTGTTAGTGCAGCGCTTGGCAGGTAGTCCTGCGGGTTGGAAATGTTGCTGCGTAACTTTTCCTGTTTTGGTTTTACCTGCCATAGACACACCATTAATTGCATCTGTGAGCCTGCTACAGGAGTCAGATCCCCTGAATGACAACCAATCGCGAAGATGCTCAGGTGTTCGCCGTAAGTGCATCAGCGGCTGCGTCAACGAATGAAGCATTTTCATAGTACAAGATTTGCCATTTCAGGTGACAGTAGCGGTGGGTAAGCAAGGCACTGACGAGAGGTTTACTCAGAGAGGGAGTTACTCTATCTAGAGTTAGATTCCATACCGTAACCGTTAAGTTCACATTTTTTTACTTTACAAAATAAGAACACTGACTGCCTATTTTATAGAGAAATAGAATTATGTTTTACTGCCTTAAATATAACCTCTTCCCTCAGTTGTTGTTGATCAGACAAGTACAAGCCTGATGAGTAAATTTCAAGGAAATCTACGAAAAATGTTAAGATTTCATGGCATCATTTTGCAATGAGGAGTTAAGCTCATTAGCATTGAAGTTCTATCATCTATTCCCTCCTGTTCCTCTAACTCCAAAAGTTTCCCTACAACCTCATAAGGCAATTTAAATGCAAATCAGCTTAATGGGGATCATAATTCATCTGTCCAGTATCCATGAAACTGACTCATAGGGAAACGCAAATTGTCGAAAGCACTCATTTCTCTTATTTTTAATGAAATAAGGCGTTGACAACTTGACTTGTCTTCTGTTTTAGAGACAACTCCTCCCTTGCTGCTGGAAACACGCTCTAAAGCTGTGATTCATTTTCTCAAATCTTTCTAGTGCAGCATGGAAAAAATAACTGATATCATGTCTGGCTAAACAGCCATCATTTCCTTTGAGCTTGCAACCTTCCTCCTTCCCTTGGAACCATCTGCCATCTGCCCGGAAGCCTTGTCTTCACCCCAGTGTAAGTATTCAGCCGGACGTAATATGACTCGCTCAATATCTCTCCTGTTGATCAGAAACTGCTCTCTATGGAAAGAGGGAGTCACAAACTTTTCCTCCCTGCACTAGTTGCATGACACATCACAGCTCTCTCAAAGTCTGGTGACAAAACTTTTCTGGAGACAGCAGGGAAGCTTTTTTTCGTTGTCCTGTGGCATTTGCCTCATCACACCTCATTAGTCGATCATCGCGGCTGAATCACTTGCGGTGCTGCCACAGTTAACCGCTTACTCTCAACTGATGCTGATATATCATAAACTCCTGACCAAACCTCAAGCAGACGATCTGCGAGTTGCAGTTGGTTCAGACCAATGCTAGTACGGTTGGCAGTTAGACGCCAACTGATAGGGATACCGATGATGCTATTATAGACACCCGCTAAAATGCCAGTTAAAGTTGCTGTATTTTGGGCGTGGTAACGGGCACGATAAGCGCGATTGACACACAGACGAAAGTCTTCTGGAGTACTGAGGAAACAGTAAAAGGCGAGAGCAAGCGAAGTGTGATGATATTTCAACGGCTCATTTCGGCTTTGAGCTTCTCGACGCAACTGGGTGAGGGTAGTATCTAAACTAGCTCCCTGTTCTACAAGCCGTTGTATCTGCTGGAGTTGCTGCACAAAAGGCGTTTCTTGAGTACCCAGAGCAGTTATGATTTGGGGAATTAAGGTAGTAACGTTGAGTTTTTCGGTAAGCGCTAAAGCGATCGCATAGGCTACCGCTAAAGCCCCTTCTAATACTTCTGGTTTCTGGTGCCAAGCGGTTACCGCCTCTAACAAGTTTTGACGCAGCTTGATTTCATCTTCATGAAAAAACAGCGCCATAGGTAACATGGCTACCGCTACCTCACTGCTCACATCGACAGAGGATAGAAACAGAGACGACGGAGTTTTCCCAGATGGCAATACCCAATCTTCTAAGCTGAGCCTGCCGTTGCGAATTAAACTCTCAGCGCCACAAATAGCAATCTGGTTCCACTCTGAAAGTAATGGGCTAGCTTGGGCCTCTTCAGATTTGAGCGGTATCAGCGCCTTACGACCCAATTCCAAATTTTGGCAGCTCTTATTGCCTAGCATTTCTCCCACTAAGCTGCCTACTAACGCACCCCGAAACCGGTTTAAAAGCGAGTATTTCATCAATTTCTGCTACCGGCTAACGAATATTACAGATATGCCGCCATAGTATGGCAGAATTTCCGGGGGGAATGACCTACCTTCGGCTAGAAGTCTGAGGTCAAGTTGGTTGTTTAGTCTAGGTTAGCACTTCTTCCTGATGGCAGCTCGCTAGCTCTTGAAGGCGATCGCTAGCTGGCTAGCCAGCATGAGTTGAGTAGGCGCTTGAATACAGCCCACAAGTCGGCTCATCATTCTAGTGCAAGAAGGCTCCAAGGCTCCAAGCGATATTGCTTTTACAGTAAATTTTTTAACCTTTTTTAACGGGTGAGTTATTTGGAGCCGCGCTGCACTAAAAGCTTTTTTTCGGTTCAGGGAGAGCAATGCTTGCTTGAGCAGAGCGCTCCGCCTTATGCCGGAATATCAACTTTGATCTCTGCTACTTATTTATTTTGAACTATGTTAAATGTCAGCAAAATACTTGCCGCTAAAACTGACCTAATTATAGAACAATGGATGGAAGCCGTTCGCCAAGACCGCCGGATAGAAAGCACAGACAATCTTCCTGATACAGCTCTAGGAGACTCGCTTCCTGATTTGCTCGAATCAATAGCAGCCCTACTTGAAGGCTCTCATGAAGACTATCATCAAAAAGACTATGAAAAGATTGCAGGGGGAAGTGTAGAACATGGGAATTTACGAGCGAAACAAGGATATGAAGCGGACGAAATTGCTCAAGAGTACAGTCTTTTGCGTCGGGTGATTTTTGCTGTATTGGCACCCTACTGCCTCAAGGGTTCTCCTGAGGAAATTATTCAACTTTTTACCCAGATCAATACAGTACTAGATGAGGCTATTTCCGTATGCTACAAGAGCTATGTGCAACAGCGTTTTCAGGAATTAGAGAAGATTCAGAGCCAATTGACTCTGACAAACCAGGAATTAACGCGTCTGTTTGAAGCGAGTAAAGACAATCTCTCCTATCTGGCCCATGAGTTAAAATCACCGATAACAGCCGTGATTGGTTACTCAGAACTTCTGTTGCGCCTACACCAAAAAAAGCTTGATGCTGAATCAGACTCCCTGAATTTCCGCAGTATTGAGCGAGTTTTGCATGGGGGACGGCATTTACTTCGCATCGTCAATGATGCTCTGGAATTGTCGCGCTATGAAACGGATAAAATCAAGCTTAATTTGGAATGGATTGATGTCAGTTGTGCGATCGCAACCGTGAGCGAGATGTTAGAACCATTAGTGCAAGCTCAAGGATTACAACTCAAAATAGAGGATAATCACGCTCCTGATCGCGTTCTCACAGATGGCTTTCGCTTTCAACAGATTTTAACGAATCTTGTGAGCAATGCAATTCGCTACACAGATTCAGGCTCTATTCAAGTGACTTGTCAGACGTTACCTGAAAAGAAGTGGTTTATCTCCGTTTCTGATACGGGCATTGGCATCGCACCGGAAGACCAAGAGCGTATTTTTGAACCCTTTTCACAAGCCTTTTTTAACAAGGGGCGTCGTCATAATGAAGGCACAGGTTTAGGATTAGCAATTGTTTCGCGCCTGGTGCAATTGTTACAGGGAAAAATTGCTCTCGTCTCTGAACCGGGTGTAGGCTCTACGTTTACAGTGACGTTTCCCCTCTCTATTTCAACTGACTTGAAATTAATCGATCAATAAGTAATGCTTATTTAGGGACTAGTACAGCGCGGCAAAAATAACCCACCAGTCCAAAAAGGTTAAAAAGCTTAGTGTACAAGTGTTCTTTCCTTGGAGCCTTCTGCCTTTTTTCTTCTGCCTTCTTGCACTAGGAATAGCAAAACTCCCCTCCTTTTATAGAAGAGGAGTTGGAAGAGAGGTTATAGAGCCTATGTTTTAAGGAATGAGAACGGAGCTGATGCCATGAATTGTCCCATTCCGGGCTGGGATATCTGCCATAATCACCTTATTTCCATTGACGTAAACTTCGCTGGCATTGGTGACACGCACCGTCAGGGGTTGACCTTGTAGGGTTCTCAAACGCAGGACAGAACCCGGTCTTAAACCGAAAGTTGTGATGTTCCCTGGCACAACGTGGTAAGTCAAAATTTGGGTTAATCTGCTTCTGTTCCTTGGCTCTAGGAGGGTTTTCACAGTGCCTGAGGGCAGTTGGTTAAAAGCTTCATCAGTCGGGGCAAAAATGGTGTAAGGCCCTCCCCTTGCTAGAGCTGAAGAGAGTCCTGCGGCATTAATGGCAGCACTCAGGGTAGAGAAGGCATCATTAGCTATCTCTAGCTCGTCAGCAAGATTTCTTACACCCACTTGAGCTACTAAATTAATGCCAGGTGCGGTTTGGAATCGCTGCTGAGTTTGAGTGTTGTCGGCTAAAAGCTGATTAACCCCACGGGTGTTGACTTGCATTTGAGCCACAGTGGGAGGAGTAGTCAAAACACCGAGACTAGCAAGACTTAATGAGGCGGCAATTTTTTTGACCAGAGCAGGACAGGGCTTGGGAGGCATGAACCTTATTCCTTGAAATCAGGGATTTATCCAGATTCGATTATTACCGAAAAAATGGGTCTAAAGCCCCGTCCTTCTAAGACAGCTTTTCTCTTTCTTTTCTTAAGTAATCCACTAATGCCTGTAAACCCAAGCGGTAACTTTCGGCCCCGAAACCACTAATCTGCCCAATGGCTATCGGCGCGATATAAGAGTGATGACGAAAGGCTTCGCGCTTGTATATGTTACTCAGATGGACTTCTACCACGGGAAGTGCTACACCTGCCAAGGCATCCCGAATTGCTACGCTGGTATGAGTGTAGGCACCAGCATTAATCAATATTCCTTGATACTGACCGAATGCATCGTGAATAGCATCAACTAAGACGCCTTCATGATTCGACTGCAAAGTAACAACTTTTGCCTCTAGCTTTTGCCCGTCTTGCTCTAATTGATGATTAATTGCATCTAGGGTTACGGAACCATAGATCCCTGGTTCTCTACGTCCGAGTAAGTTAAGATTAGGGCCGTGGAGAACCAGAATGCGGAGAAAATTTGCCGTGTCATGAGGCACAAAAAATACTACCGCCGACGACGCCTTGGATCATTTACTGGAATGGGAATGGGTTCTGGTTCTGGCTGAACTTCCGGACCCAGAAGGGTTTCTATGAGCTTACGAGCCCATTCTTTAAGTTTTTCCAGCACCTTTTCTATATAATCCATTAAACAGAAAGCTCCTGTGAGACAACCTGTATCTTGTTTAAGAATAGAACAAGCGAGTCTCCTCACTAATTTCCTCATTCGGAAGGCGGGATGATTGAACTTGCCTATTAGTTGTTTTTGTCACAGACACGGTCTGAGAAAAAAAGCCTCTAGTGTTGCATTTCTTAACTAATTTAAGACTAGCACACTACTGAAAAGGATTTCCATCCCACCTGAGAAAGGTTATCTAAAAGTGGCTGATTCCAGCTTTGTTCTATATCTATCTCCAGTTCTAGATTAACTGAATCACTCGTGAATCGTCATACTAAAAGGAAATTTACTGTTGAGCGATCGCGTTAAAAGTCGGCGGCGCAGTAAGTCTAGGGCATTGCAGGCGCTGACATGACGAATTGAATCTCGACTGCGATTTGAACCCAATTGATACTTAAAACAATCTGTACCTCCATCGGGTTTAGCTAGACCAATGTAAACTAAACCCACGGGCTTACTTTCTGTTTCCCCTCCTGGCCCAGCAATGCCTGTGATACTCAGTCCCCAAGAGGAGGAAAGTAGCGATCGCACGCCAAGGGCCATCTGGATGGCTACAGCTTTGCTCACTGCCCCCCATCGTTCTAAGTCTGACGGTTGAACTCCTAGGACAGAAGTTTTAACCGAGTTGTCATAAGAAATTACACCGCCCAAAAAGTAATTGGAGCTACCAGGGACGGCCGTGATCATACGACCCAGCCCTCCCCCTGTGCAAGATTCTGCCACACTTAGGGTTTCCGACGTTTTCGTCAAGAGTCGGCCAACCACCGATGCCAAAGTATCGTCATCCGAACCAAAATAATCTAATCCCCCAATATGCCGCAGTTGTCGCGCGACAGGTTGAATTAACGTCTGGGCTTCAGTTTCTGAGGAGGCACGAGCCGAGACTCTTAATCTTACTTCTCCTTGAGACGCATAGGGAGCAACAGTGGGATTAGAAAGGTTGAAGAAAGGAGCGACTTTCTCTGCTAAGGCAGATTCCCCAATTCCCCAAAATCTTAACATCTGGCTGTAAATCACTTCTTGACCCCAGCCTTGGCTTTCGAGGTAAGGAACGGCTGTTTCCTGCCACATCCGTTGCATTTCACTGGGGACACCTGGAAAGGTGAGAATAATTAAACCAGGGCGCGGTTGCCAAATGATACCAGGGGCTGTTCCCGTTGGATTGGGTAAAACCTCTGCCCCTTCGGGAAATAGTGCTTGTTTGCGGTTATTAGGAGTCATCTCCCGTCCCCGTTGAGCGAATTTCTGGGCGATGTCTTCGAGAACGTCTTGGTGTTCAATCAGGGGAACACCAAAAAAATTGGCGATCGCTTCTGTTGTGAGATCATCTGGCGTAGGGCCTAAACCGCCTGTAAAGATGAGGATATTGCTACGAGTACTAGCAATAGCCAACACTTGCTGCAAACGTTCTGGATTATCTCCCACAACGGTTTGATAATAGTGAGGAATACCCAAATTAGCGAGTTCCAGCGCTAAAAACTGGGCATTCGTATTGAGAATATCGCCCAAGAGTAATTCGGTTCCAACACAAATGATTTCAGCACTCATTTTTAGCGATGCGCGTTAGTTTTCATTGAAGTTTAGACTACTCTGAAGTAAATGCTCACAGCAAAAAGTCAGGCTTATCGTTGTGATCGGGTTTAACAATTCATCATTACGAAATAGGTTCACTTTCGGGTAGATCAAGAGAGTGAACTTAGAGGAGCCTTTGCCTTATGGGGGCTGCTGTCAGACTCAGGTAAGATAAATAGGGATAAAGCAGGAGATGCGCTCTTGAGTTGTTTGGTCGCATCCAACAGACGCACTTGCAGGTCAAGGAGAAAAGCTTGTGAAACCAGCAGTTGTTGAGTTATTACCGTTTTGCCGTCGAATTTTAGGACGCTTACGTGGACTCTGGGTGATTTTGCTGTCCTCACTCCTGCTTTCTGGCTGTGTTCAATATGATGTTGGAGTAAACTTTGAGGGTCAGCATCACGGTGCGATCATACAGCACATTAAGCTGGGAGAACAGTTAACCAGCTTTAGTAATGAGCAAGCGTCTGAATGGCTCAGAAGTATTGAACAGAGGGCAAGGCAGCTTCAGGGGAAAACCAAGCGCCTGTCTGACGAAGAAATTGTAGTGACGATTCCGTTTAACAATGGTCAGGAATTGGAATCTAAGTTTAACCAGTTTTTCAATCCAGTCGATCAGAAAAAATCCTCGTCTGGAACCAGTAAGGCAGTTGATCTACCTCAGTTAGAATCAAAGCTGCATATCGCTCAAGGTAACTTTTTGTTGGTGCAGCGCGATCGCTTAAGTTATGATTTGGATTTGCGATCGCTCGGCGTTCTCTCTTCTAAGGGTAATGTGATTGTCAGCCCTAATTCTCTGTTGGATTTGAAATTTAGCTTGGAGGCTCCTTGGGGGGCACGCAGTATTGAAAAGGCAGAAAATGCCATCCATCCAGAGGTGTATGATGATGGACATCAACTGGTGTGGACACTACAACCGGGTCAGTTGAACCATATAGAGGCAGTATTTTGGCTTCCTAGTCCTCTGGGGGTTGGTACTTTAGCGATCGCTTTGTTTATACTGGGTGGTTTCTACTTGAAGTACAAATCGTTTCCCTGGCAGGTCAACCGACCCAATACACCTGCTACCTTATCGAAGGTGCAGCCTTAACAATTTGTAATTCGTAATTCCTAATTGATTTTTAGGTGGGAACTATACCCCACCTAAAAGCAGGTGACTCAGATGTCAGGGAATCTAACCCGTCTTTAATCACAAATGACGTAGCTTGCTAACGCGAGAGCAAGTATTCACGCATTACGAATCAGGGTGATCCTGATTTTTGCGATCAAGCGAGTTATTCGGTGTTCATAGTGGCATTGAGGTCAACCTGTCCTACATCTACGTACAGAGGAAATCCGTTATACATTCATCCGTTTCAATCGCGACGCCATATCTTTTACCAAAGTCCATCTTCGTTACATCTTGGCTAATCAAAGGAGTCAGTTGGGGTTGTTCTCGTTGCTGCTTATGCAAGAGACTGATTTGCTCCAAGATTATTCCAAATTCATCAACTGTCTCAGCATTGAGATTAATTTCCCAAAGAAAGGGACGAACTCTATCTTGGGTTATTTCTGCGGGTTCCCAAATCTTGAGACTATATCCTGATTCGGTTTTGGTAATGGCGTGAAGGATTTGCATCTACTTAAGGATTATTTTTGCTAACAAGCGATGGTTATTGGGAGTAGATTTGGCTACACAGATGCGCGTGGGTGGATAAACAATCCTAGAGGGGTTGGATGTATTTTAATCAGGACTAACGAAATCGGCTACCAGTACGCTAACTGGACAGGACTTGAAAAATCTTAAAAAATTATTTTGCTACTCCTCTCAAATTGTCTTGTCTTCCTATCGTTGTTGCTTCCGCAATAGATCTTAAATTTTTTACGCTAATTCACTGAAAAGTGTTGTGGACAATTAGTTAATATTTGTGTTAATAATTCTTGTTAAAATCGCTTTTTATTACTATCACAAAAGAATAATCAAGTAAAAATAAAGATGATGATGGCAAAATATTGCAGTGATAGTCTAGGGTAATTTATACCAATGCTTGACCCTAGTTTTTTGACCATTGATTGCTAATCTTTTTAGTGATCTTAGGTCTTGCCCCCTGATCAAGAAAGCTTTTATCGGTAGGGTAAGCACTGCCCTTTAGCTCTAAGCTCAGATTTTTAACTTTTGTAGCCAGTGCCCACCCGAAAAGTTTCGATAAAACGACAAGATGCCAGTTAAAACATAAATGCCTAGCTACTGATATCTCCTTGAGTAGCTACAACCCATCGTTCAACTGTTGGAAGCTTGACCCCTTGAACAATCAAAACAGAACAGGGAGCATAATGAAGGATATAGTTACTGACGCTTCCTAGTAGAACTTCTGATAAACCCCTGTGACCTCGGCGACCGACAACAATTAAATTTGCTCCCCAGTTGCTGGCTGCCTCACAAATCTGTAAACCTGGGTCTCCAAGCTTGCAATCCAATTGTGTAGGACAATTCTTCGAGTTTGCCTCTTGGCAATAGGTCCCTAACCAGCTATAAACATTCTCGATTTCTTGCTGAAGACGATCTCGCTGGATATGATGGAAGGCTCCGTACATATCCACATCGGCTAATGTCCCAATAAAAGGAGCCCACTGTCCCTCAGTGACCCAGCTAAGGCTGTGAAACAATAGTAGATGGCTTTCCTCTTTTTGGGCGATCTCAAGCGCTTGTTCAAATACCACCTGAGATTGAGAGGATTGATCGAGCGCAACTAGAATTTTTTTGAAAACCATAATTTTTCCCTCCTCAGGAAGGAATGTAGTACTATGATAACTTTTTACTTATTAAGCCGAAGGGAGTTGGAAATTTGGTAGGTTACAAGCTAGATACCAAGAGCAGAAGCTCACAACACTCATAATGAAAATAGCTCTCTTCTGAATTCTGGCTCCTGTCTCCTGCTCTCAGAATGACATAATCAAAACTGTCCATCTAAGTCTCCTGGTGTTACAAGCCTTAAACAATATGCAATGCTTTTTTAAAGCAGCGTATATACAAGTAACCCTGATTCCATAGATTGCACTTAGCGGTTAGTTAGGTTCGTTCAATCCTCAACACCTCTACTGGTGTATGCTTATCAAACCTGTTGTTAAACGAGTGATATTGAAAAAATAAAATGTAACTCTCCTCCATGGGACAGTTACAGCCGTTTGAATCGCTGTTGCCTATTTGCTTTCTTTGAGAACACTAAGGCTCTTCAGGTTGTACCTGTATGACTTGCACGCTAGGCTTCAGCATTTACTAAATGCTCTCTTAGATATACCAGCGGCTTGCTTAATATTCATAATCCCTTAAATCCGCTGTTTCTGATAGAGTTTGTAAAACTCTTTTACCAATTTCTCTAACAAAAGTCTCTTGCTCGACGCAATTGCTACCTATTAATCAAATATCATTAAAAATCTTAACATTAAGATTAGAAAAAAAGTGCGATCGCATAGTGCCGCACCACAGAAATTCCCTTTCGTATTGGGAAAGTTAGCTTGCAAATAGAGCGTAGAGGGTAGGGTGTAGAGTGTGGGGGAAGAGAATTTTCATCATGAAAGTCTTGAACGACGGTTCATGGTACCTAACTTTGTTTATGGACATAACCCTAAAGTAGGGACACAATATGTCGTGCCCCTACACAAAACTTGCAATAAAACCGGAGTGAGAATGCCTGTAAGCCTTGTATCACACTCTCTATCCAGTCACCCTTGATTAAGGCTTACTTAGTGAAGGGGAACGAAGCCTACTTTTCCTGAATCTTCGATTTGGTGATCAATAGCGGAATTGTTATGCGGCTTGTTGTTCTCTCTAACTAATGTCCACTCTCCCTTAATGTAGTTCAAATCTTCTTGCTTAACGACATAATTTTCGACATAACCACAATGGGCACAAACATACGTGTCCAGATAAGCATAACGATTGCCAAAGTTTCCAGAACCTATCGTGATCGTATTCAAAGCCGGAAATTTGCGATTGGTATTGCTGAACACTTCCCAAGAACCGCACTTGGGACACTGACCATTTTTCATGAGACGACTACCTTAGCGTTACAACCTGGCTGACTACTTTGTTCTAGCTAGAGACAACTCCATCGGGAAAATCTACTTTCCAATAGCCTGACTTTTCGCCGCATCTTCCGGCTAGGGGAAATTAGGGAGTATTGCCTTCCTCACCTTTCAAGAAGAGGAGCGCTGAGGCGCAGAGTTGCGAGGGGGCGGGGAAGACTCGGGAGGTGGGGTGCGGAGGAAGAGGTATTTCTTGCTTGCATTACGGATGTGCTTGTATCCGTGAGAGGCTTTTATGCTGAAAAAGACTAATTTTTATGGCTACACTGTTATCCTTTGTGTTCAAAATCTCCGGTAAGTCAGTCGGCTTATAGTACTATTTTCCCCAAACTACTTCCCAAAATTGGAGAAACGTGTCAGTATTCATTCAATAAATACGGTAAGTCGATCAAATTACCGGGGATTAATTCAAGGAGAATTTTCATGAATAAGTGGCAACACCTTCCCAAAGCGGGGAGGTACTTGAGAGTGCAAATTATTACTAGTGTTGTTAAAGCTATGCCCACGGTAGACCAAGCACTGGAATACTCTAGAAAAAAAGGGTTAAACACCAGTTCCCTACGAGGGTTTGTGTCCCTATTTCTCTTGGGAGTCAGTTTAAGTGTAGCTCTAGCAGCTTGCTCTACTGGAGGGACTAGCACAACCACTACCGCTCAAGGAACGGCTCAGAAACAAAACGTGGAATTAACTCTCGTCTCATTCGCCGTTACCAAAGCCGCGCATGATCAAATTATTCCCAAGTTTGTCGAACAGTGGCAGAAAGAACATAACCAAAACGTCACCTTCAAGCAAAGCTACGGTGGCTCTGGTTCTCAAACTCGTGCTGTGATTGATGGCTTAGAAGCCGATGTCGTTCACCTAGCCCTCGCCCTTGATACGAAAAAAATTGAGAAAGCGGGTTTAATTCAATCCGGTTGGGAACAAGAGGCTCCTAACAATAGCATTGTCAGCAAATCTGTAGCGGCTATAGTCACCCGCGAAGGGAATCCCAAAAACATCACAACTTGGGCTGACTTAACAAAGCCAGACGTAAAAGTGATTACTGCAAACCCCAAGACATCAGGGGGGGCACGTTGGAACTTTTTAGTTTTGTGGGGGGCTGTGGCAAGAACAGACGGGGATGAGAATAAAGCGCTGGACTTCACCAAACAAGTCTTGAAGAACGTTCCTGTGTTGCCCAAAGATGCGCGTGAAGCCACCGATGTATTCTTCAAGCAAGGGCAGGGTGATGCTCTAATCAACTACGAAAACGAGATGATTCTAGCAAAGCAGCAAGGCGAGAATCTTCCTTATGTTGTACCTGATGTCAATATTTCCATCGATAATCCTGTTGCTGTTGTAGACAAAAATGTCGATAAGCACGGAACTCGTGAAGTTGCCGAAGCCTTTGTCAAATTCCTGTATACCCCAGAAGCACAACGCGAGTTTGCCAAGGCAGGATTTCGTCCTGTTGACCCCACGATAGAAAAAGAAGTGGCCAGCCAATTTCCCAAAATTAAAACTCTCTTCACAGTTAAAGATTTAGGGGGATGGGACAAAGTCCAGAAGCAATTTTTTGATGACGGCGCTGTCTTTGACAAAATTCAAGCAGGTAAATAGAGAGGAGCTTGAATTTGTAGTTGTTAGTTGTTGGGCGTTATTCAGCTAATAATGAACAATCCATCACTAATAACCCATAATCCCTACTTAATAACCAATAATCAATGACGATTCATGGCTATATCTTCTACCTCTAAACCAACTCCTTCATGGCTCAATTCAATTCATTTCCTGAAAAAGTTCTCTTGGCCTTGGGGAATCACTTTGGGGTATCTCACTTTAATGCTATTTGTGCCAACGCTGGCAATGCTCCTGAAAGCTAGCACCGAAGGACCGATTAATTTTTGGAGAATTGCAACGAGTGAAGTTGCTCTATCGACTTATGATGTTACCTTTGTCACTGCCTTACTGGCAGGAACTGTTAACGGTGTGTTTGGAACGGTGATTGCCTGGGTTTTGGTTCGCTATAACTTTCCGTTCAAAAAAGTTGTTGACTCCGTTATCGATTTCCCTTTTGCTTTGCCTACGGCTGTTGCGGGTTTAACACTGGCAACGGTGTACAGCGATAATGGCTGGATTGGCTCTCTTTTAGCTCCCTTGGGAATTAAGGTATCCTTTACTCGCTTGGGAGTATGGGTGGCAATGGTGTTTATTTCGCTACCTTTTGTAGTGCGGACAGTGCAGCCAGTTTTATCAGAAATGGAACAGGAAATTGAAGAAGCCGCTTGGGCTTTGGGAGCTTCTCAATGGCAGACTTTCAGGCGAGTAATTTTACCCCCCTTAATGCCAGCGATTTTAACGGGTGTTGCTCTGGGATTTGCACGAGCAGTTGGGGAGTATGGTTCGACAGTGATTGTGGCGTCTAATATTCCCTATAACGATTTAATCGCCCCTGTATTGGTTTTTCAACGGTTGGAACAGTACGACTATTCGGGAGCTACTGTAATTGGCACGGTGCTGTTAGCAATTTCACTGTTAATTCTATTGGCAATTAACCTTTTACAAGCTTGGGGTAGACGCTATGCATAATTTAGAACCCTCCTTGCACCACCCTATATCTCCAATAGAGAGTACTTCCCCAAGGAAGCAAATAAACTGGGTTCCGGTCATACTGATTGGGGTAGCACTCGTCTACCTGAGCTTATTCCTGCTCATCCCAGCGTTGAACGTATTCGTACAAGCGTTTAGCAAGGGAGTCGGGACGTTTCTAGAACAGCTCACCAAACCTGATTTTATCCATGCAGCGAAGCTGACGCTGTTTTTGGCACTTATTACTGTCCCGTTGAATACAGTGTTTGGACTATGTGCCGCTTGGGCAATTGCTCGGAAAAAGTTCCCTGGACGAACTCTAATTCTAAGCATTATAGACTTGCCCTTTTCTATCTCACCTGTGGTTGCAGGGTTGATGATTGTGCTGCTTTATGGGCGGAATGGTTGGTTTGGCCCGTTTTTAGAGGCTCATGATATTAAAATCATCTTTGCCTTTCCTGGGATGGTACTGGCAACAGCCTTCATCTGTATGCCCTTTGTTGCTCGTGAAGTCATTCCTGTTCTGGAAGAGGCAGGATTTGATCAAGAAGAATGTGCCAAAACGCTGGGGGCAAGTGATTGGCAAATCTTTTGGCGCGTTACCCTACCGAATATCCGTTGGGGTTTACTTTATGGTGTGATTTTGACTAATGCGAGAGCTATGGGGGAATTTGGTGCAGTAGCGGTTGTATCTGGAAACATAACGGGTAAAACTCAACCTCTGCCGTTATTTGTGGAAGAAGCGTACAAGCAATATGAAACTCAAGCTGCCTACTCTGCCGCCGTTCTACTCACGCTGCTTGCTGTTGTTACGCTGATAGCCAAGGAAATTTTAGAGCGTAGAACAAGTAGGCGTTCTGGTGTTCATTGAGAGTAGGGTTGAAGGTTAGAAGGTTGGATGGTTAGGGATATTCATGACGCGAGTGGTGAGCGCAGTTCATGGGTGTTTAGCTTGAAAATAGGGAACAGGGAACAGGGAACGGGGAATAGGGGAAGAAGGGAAGAAGGATTTTCATTCCGCGAGTTGTGAACTCGCGTTCATGGTGCCTGTCTTGAAAATAGGGTGTAGGGGGTAGGGTGTGGGGTGTGGGGAAAGATGAATTTTCATTACTTCGTTGTGAGCGCAGCTCATGGTGCCTAACTTGATCAACTTCAAAAAGCGCGATCGCTTGCGATATAGGATAGCTTTAGTGTCAAGTCAGCTCAACCCGGTAACTTTTTCCTTGCACCATTACGGAATCACCTGACAATAATTTTCGGCTGCGTCGAGTCTCGATTTCGCCATTGACTCTCACTTGGCCGCCTTGAATCATTAGCTTGGCTTCACCACCTGTTGCCGCTACACCAACCCACTTCAAAAACTGGTCGAGCTTAATAAACTGGTCGTTTGTCGTCATGAAGAGTTTGATGAGTTACACCGTTGAGAACATCATCTCTCAAAGAGAGAATTGAGTACATCCTTTCACAAAAACGCACCAAAGATGGCAAAGTTAATAGGGCAAGCCAAAATCAGCAAGCGGGAAAGCGCTACCTATGGAATTTGTCAAAGTTCAAGTAATGTTCGAGAATGCCCCTCGAAGGTCACATAAAGATTACTCACCCGAATTGGAAGACTTAAACGGAAAGATAGTGGAATTATCCAGATTGCCTTGCCAAGGAGAGTTAATTGCGTTTGCTGAGGGGCAACTCCATACTGTGGGTCCGTGCTTTAGTGTGATAGAGATTGTACACTTCGCATCACCCCCCGAAAATGGTTTAGTCGGTCAAGTCACATTGCGGAAGTGCTTCCCCCGGTAGGGAGGTACTGCATTCCTTGCAAGCCAGAAACGCTAGAATACTCAAATAATGATGTCGCCTCTAGCAGTGGCTTCAAGAGTCCGAATCAATTAGAGCTTTAATTAATCCTATCTTGGCTTGAGTGACTTGCGTCTTGAAGCTGGGGTTGGTTGAACAGATGAAATATTCTCCTGTAGGCAAGTAATGTAAGGCTAATTCTGGGTAAGTGATGATCTCCCAGTCCTTATAAATTTCACTTGCCTCCTTCTGGTGTTGAGGGCGATTGCTTTCGTAACACCAGCCAGCTTCCATAAGCTTTCCTATCAGAGACGACATAGAGAAACTTTCCTTTTGCTTGATTAACACGATTGAGGGCGTTTCAACGTTAGCGATGGGTTGGTAGAGTTTCCCTTGGCAATAACAAAACAAGATTTTTTGTATCTCCACCTTAGCATCAGCTTGTATTAGCATCGACCTACTGACATCACACCAAGGGATGAAGGCCAAATGAGTGTAGACCAATTCGCTTGAAGAAATGAGTTGATATCGGCCGTAAAAGCAGAAAAATCAGCTCAAAGTTAACTAGTAAACAGTGAGCTATAAGGTAAAGTAACTTTCCTAATAAAGGGCTACCGCGAGAATCTAGAAGCTGACACTTACTCGAAGTGAGCGCACTACAATAATTATGCAATTATTGATCATCAGGTTTTAAATGACAAACAGCTTATCTTGGCTACAAGTCAACTAAGTTAACACCAACGGAGAACGACACTTCTACTTCTCCCCTCTCTATTGCAGGCTCAGAAGTATCTAAAGGGCATGATGTTTCAGAGCGAGATGAAGAGATTTTATGTGTTGAAATTGATAAGGTTCAAAGCTCAAGGCTAATCAGCTAACTCCTGAGGAGACTGTAGAGTTAGATGCCACTGGAGAGTTAGACAGAATTTTTCCCTATAATCAATGCCATGATTACTGCCCAAAATGCCAATCAGTAATGGAACAAGGCAGACTGTCGGAAAACGAGCAAACTACTTATACGAATACCATCACTCTCCAGAGCGTTTCAGTGCTAATCGCTTCATAGTCGATCGCATTATGCCTAGTTTTAGGGTGTGGGAACACGATCGCTTTTCCGCACATAGAGTGCAACAATTCCGACTACTAGAAATCCGACTCCCCACCACAGGGAGTTACCGGGAAGGACATTGAGCAAGAGGGTCACAATTCCCGAAGTAATCAGCGACCACCCTACCGTTGTTTGATACTGCATAAGTTGCAACTAAAACCTCTTAAACGTCTGTTGAACACGGGATAACTCACCCCGTTCTATTGCTTAAGATAGTTAGGAGCTCAGACAATATCCTCCATCGATAGGGATAATGCCTTGATCGGGTTTCTCGTTTTGCACTCGATTTTCATCAAGAGTCAACGGCGTGTTGTTTCAGCTCGTTCAACGAGACATATTCTAGAGCAGATGCATGAGTGGCTGACAAAACGACAGGTGGGGCAGCGCCAGCATCTAGAGCTTCCTTCCATCGTAAGGCACACAAACACCAGCGATCGCCTGGTTTGAGTCCCGGAAAATCAAACGCTGGAATCGGTGTACTCAAATCATTTCCCCTTGACTTAGTGAAGGCAAGAAACTCTTCTGTCATTTGGGCACAGACTACGTGTGCACCTATGTCCCCCGCTCCTGTACTGCATTTCCCGTCCCGATAAAATCCAGTCATAGGAGAAGTGCAGCAAAGTTCTAGCTCTCCTCCAACCACATTTCTAGCGCTTGTCATCATCGCAATTTCTCTATAACAGTCTTCTAACTGGAAGATTACAGAGATTGTTTGCGATCGGCAAGATGTGCTTTCGTGACTCTCTCCCTGTAAATATGATGTTTGTGTAAAGCTGCTTGTGCATTCCGGAAAATTCTTTGTAGAGAGGGTAATCACTATAAGAAAAGAATACTAGCGGTAAGGGTAGGGGAGATAGCAAAGTGGAGATTGTCGAGCTGAAGAAACCGAAAATAAGCAAGGAAAGATTAGTTAACCAACTCACTCAAGAAGTTGGCGGAGTTGCCAGCTACTGGAACAAAATTCCAGTAGATCAGCTAAGAGCGCTCCACGAATCTGTTAGAGGCAATGATGTTGCTAAAGCGGCTCTAGCCAATTTAGTCAAACAGTTACAGGAAGCAAGACAGACGAATTCTCGGCTAAACCAAAAGAATTTTGGTCTTACTCAAACGGCTGCCAAATATGAGCGGGTTGCTGACCAGTTAACGAAGATGAATGCTTTACTAGAGCAACAAAAAAATGAACTCTTGAAACAGATTCAAATCATGGTCAACCACCTAACTCATTACGAGAATAGCGAAATTCGCCGAGGAGTAAAATTAGTTAGTAGTTATATTGGTTCATTGATTAGATAATGCATTAAAAATGAGTATTAATCGTAAAAAACTAAAAAGTTTTGGAGCTTCTAATTATTTGGTTCAAAAACTGACTAAAACGCTTAAGCCAGTTAACAAAAGAGGGCGTCTTAATGAATACGATGCCGAACAAGTGTTTAATTCGATTCACCACTTAATGAATGCACCAAAAGTCCGAAAAACAACGAAGGCGGTGCTAGTTCAATTAGAAATCAAGGTAAGTAATCTTCTTGAAAACACGACGACTGATGAAAAACTGCTCGAAGCCATACAACGTGTAGATGAAGCCAATGCGAGGTTTGAACAAACGGCACACCAAGCTCAGAGAATTTCTCAAGAATTTAAAACTTATAAGAAAAAATGTGGCTTAGATTTTAGCCCTAAAAATAACATCATTGTTTTTAACACATAACTTTAAAATGGGCTATTTATAGGGAATTGCAACGGTATCTTATGTTTGATGAAATAGAAGCGATCGCTCGTGAGGCACAGCGAATTAATACCGAGTTTCATAAGAATGCGAAAAAAGCCTATCAATTGGCCAGAAGCCAACATACTGATCCGAAATATGAAGCATTCCGCAACAGCGATGAGGGCAGAAATTGGAAAAAGCAGAAACTAGTTGAGTGCAATCACCGTTGCCCTGAATGTAACAAGCTAATTAACGAGAACAACTCTAATATTGATCACAAACATCCTCGTCGCCATTATCCCTGGCTGGCTTGGGAGATAAACAACCTCTGGATTTTGTGCAAAGACTGCAACACGAATAAAACGGATAAAAAATGGGATGAATATCTCAAAGCTGTCAAGGTTTATCGCGGACAAACCGCTCTTGACCGCATTCTCAGGTATGCTCCCCCTGCTACATTGAATGATTAGATTATAGTGACACGACTAAACATTGTAACTTAGGCAATGCTTGCCCCACTGCTGGGTTTTGGTCAATCGCTTTTATAGTATCGTTGCTCTAATCGGTAAGCTGCTGTGCATCCAAATTGACATACTCAGGACGGACTTTCCAGCCCATCCTACAAGAAATATTCTAATCATGAACGAGATTGTTCAAGCAAGGGCAGCTTAAATCACTCCGATGCAGTTGTGATCGGCGAGACAGAGTTGCTTAAAATCTATCCTTACTGATGTAGTAGCGAGTATTTTTCTTAATCTCTCATTAATCTCGATCGCAATCCTCCACAAGCATTTATACTTAACTATTAAATCGATTAATAAATCGTGTCGTCTAACCAACGAGGGGTTTTGCAAATTTCACAGTATTAATAGGAGTTTCAAGGCTGCGATCGCACAATCAACTTATGGTGAGCGTGCTTTTAGCCTCAAAACGCCTGGTTGGACAGATAGTTGTGTGTGGCAACTCGTCCATTATTGGGCAAACTCACTAGTGCAAAAAGGCTTTTATACAGGAGGCTCCAGGGGAGAAGGAAAAAAAGCCTGTACAGTAAGCTTTTTAACCTTTTTCAACTGGATACTTGTTTCCGCCACGCTGTACTAGAGTTTGAATACTCTACTTTTGGACGTTGCACTGAACATCGCTAGATATCATCACTACTTTCGGATTGTTCTTTGGCGTAATGCCCAAATCAATATCCTGATTACATAGTTAGGGCAAGCTCCAATAACTCATTTTCTTTTCTAGAGTGAACCGCTAGCGTCGGTTCCGTCCATGTCGCTTACTTAATACAAGCTAATCATGACGATTGCTAAAACTCGTTTTCCCATTGACCTAGATGCCTACAAAAAGTTGGCGCTAGACCCTACTAATCCGACTCTCACCAATGAACAGCGGGAAGCACTCAAAGCTAATATTCAGCTCTGCCGCGATGCGATTGTATTCTTTACGGCTACTGGCGCAGCTAAGGGTGTAGGCGGTCATACAGGCGGTCCTTACGACACCGTACCAGAGGTGGTGATTCTGGATGCGTTCTTCCGAGGTGCACCTGATAAATTTGTGCCCATTTTCTTCGATGAAGCCGGACACCGGGTTGCTACCCAGTATCTCATGGCAGCCATCCACGGAGAACTCCCGGTTGAGCGTTTGCTGCAATATCGCGAAGCTCATGCTGGACTGCCAGGACACCCGGAATTGGGACTGACACCTGGTGTGAAGTTTAGTTCTGGACGCTTAGGACACATCTGGCCTTATGTGAACGGGGTAGCGATCGCAAATCCTGATAAAGTGGTGATCTGCCTGGGTTCGGATGGCTCTCAGCAGGAAGGCAATGATGCGGAAGCTGCACGTTTTGCGGTTGCCCAGCAGCTCAATGTGAAGGTGTTGATTGATGACAACGATGTCACCATTGCTGGACACCCTTCCGAATACTTGCCCGGTTTTGATCTGGCGAAAACCTTGACTGGTCACGGGTTAAGCGTGAACGTGGGAGATGGTGAAGACCTCGACGCTCTATATCGTCGCATGTGCGAAGCGGTAACCACCAATGGCCCGGTTGCTTTGGTGAACAAGCGCAAGATGTGTGTGGGGATTGAAGGTTTAGAAGGGTCGCCCCACGGTCATGATGTAATCAGGTTAGATTTAGCGATCGCATATCTGGAAGCTCGCGGACAGACTGAGGCTGCCAATTACCTCAAGGACATTGAAAAGCCCAAGCACACCTACACCTTCCTCGGTTCCGGTAACAAGCTAGGTTCCAAGCGGAATGTGTTTGGTGATGCCGTGGTGTCCGTCCTCAGTCGTATGAGCGATGCTGAACGCAAAGAAAAGGTTCTGTGCATCGACAGCGACTTGGAAGGTTCCTGCGGACTCAAGCAGATTCGCGAAGCTTACCCCGATATTTTCATCAGTTCTGGCATCATGGAGCGAGGTAACTTCTCTGCTGCTGCTGGATTTGGTATGGAAAAAGGCAAGCAGGGTATCTTTGGCACGTTTAGCGCCTTCCTAGAGATGTGCATCTCTGAAATCACGATGGCGCGATTGAACTACTCCAACGTCCTGTGCCACTTCTCCCACGCGGGCATAGACGATATGGCGGACAACACCTGCCACTTCGGTGTGAACAATATGTTTGCCGACAACGGCTTGGAGGACAGCTACGAAACCAAGCTTTACTTTCCTGCCGATGCCAACCAGATGAAAGCCTGTGTCGAAGCTATCTTCTTCGATCCGGGAATGCGCTTTGTCTTCTCCACTCGCTCCAAGGTACCCAGCATTCTCGACACCAACGGCAACGATTTCTACGGCGGCGACTACAAGTTCGTCCCCGGTAAAGATGAAGTAATACGTGAAGGAACCGCCGGTTACATTGTCAGCTTCGGCGATGCTGTCTACCGCGCCCTTGATGCCGTCGAACGCCTGAAGCAAGAAGGCATTGATGTGGGTTTGGTCAATAAGCCGACGCTAAACATGGTTGACGAAGAAACAATCGCAAAAATTGGTGCTTCTCCCTTCGTGCTTGTCGTGGAAGCCTTCAACCGCCGCACCGGACTGGGTAGCCGCTTTGGTTCCTGGTTGTTGGAACGAGGATTGACACCAAAGTTCGCCTACCTCGGCACCCACAAAGAAGGTTCCGGTGGTTTGTGGGAGCATTTCCCACATCAGGGTATTGACCCTGTGGGCATTATGAACAAGGTGAAGGAACTCGTCGGTTAATCGGTGCAAATTTAGAATGTTATTTCGGAGGCTCTGCTGCATATAGGAAGTAGAGCCTCTTTCTCTTTCCCCCGCGATTGTTAAAATACCAATCACAAGCCTGACTCACGAGGGAGTTATCCATGTCCGTCACCAAACCCTCCATCGAACAAAGCGATCCCCCTCGCTCTCCCAGAGAAACTCTCCCCACGATGTATGATCTTCCGAGTGAATCTCCGGAGGAACCTGGATTGCCCGACGAGTACCATCTGTGGCAGGGGGAGCTATGCAGTGCTACCTTCTGTCCGTCCACTCATCCTCCCGATCGCGTTTTGGTGACGAGTGACTTGAATCTCTACTATGACCTTAATCATCCCAACTGGTACAAGCGACCGGATTGGTATGCTGTGGTGGGAGTCCCTCGACTGTACGAAGGGCGGGAACCGCGCTTGAGCTATGTGATTTGGCAGGAAGGAGTCCGGCCTGTCGTCGCGATCGAGTTGCTGTCTCCAGGAACCTGCAATGAAGACTTGGGACAAACTGAACGTGGAGGTTCGCCCCCAACTAAATGGGAAGTTTACGAGCAAATTTTAGGCATTCCCTACTATATCGTCTTTGACCGCTATACGGATGAATTACGGGTGTTTTGGCTAGAAGGCGATCGCTACCGGGAACGGGAGCTAACTGAACCGAGAATCTGGCTGCCTACCCTAGAGTTGGGCATCGGATTGTGGTTCGGGGAATATCGTGGATTAGAGCGGCATTGGTTGCGCTGGTACGATACGCAGGGAAACTGGATTCCCACGCCAACTGAAGCCGCCGAGCAACAAGCAGAGAGTGCTGAACAACGCGCAAAGAATGCTGAGCAACGTGCAGAGAAAGCCGAACGTGCCCAACAGGAAGCAATTCCTCGACTCTTGGGCATGGGTTTGAGTGCAGAGCAGGTTGCAGAGGCTTTGGGACTGTCCGTTGAGGAAGTAAATCAGTGGGGGCAGGAGTAGTGTCGAGTGCCAGTCGGGCGGGGACGGCAGAAAAGTAATCTCTAGCGATTATCTTTTACTTTGTAGAATAGCGGGAAAAAGCAGGGCGATTGGCTGCTTGTGAGCTTAACTCAAATGGTACAAACATCTCCTAAAAATCTGACATTAGAAGAGTTTCTGGAGCTGCCAGAAACCGAACCTGCTAGTGAGTATATTGACGGGCAGATTATCCAAAAACCAATGCCTCAAGGAGAACACAGTGCTATTCAAACTGAGTTAGCCACTGCAATTAATGCAGAATTTAAGTCAAAGCGTATTGCACGGGCTTTTTCAGAGCTGCGTTGTACCTTTGGTGGACGCTCAATTGTGCCTGATATTGCTGTGTTTACTTGGGAGCGGATTCCACGGCAGGATGATGATAGAGTTGCGAATGTTTTTGCGATCGCGAAGCGCTGCTGCGTAGCGCAGATCGCACCCGATTGAACAATTGAAATTCTCTCGCCCGACCAAAGCCAGACAAAAGTTACAAAGAATATTCTGCACTGTGTGAAGTACGAAACAAAAATGGGATGGCTCATCGATCCAGAGGAGCAGTCAGTATTTGTTTATCTGCCGAGAGGTTGAAGAGGGACGCCGCAGTGAAGGAAATAATAGCGAGGGATTGCACAGCATTGAGGATGAACTCAACAAAGCTCTGGAGGCTTTGCAAGCTCAAAAGTATCAAGTTGCTGTCATTGCGGCAATGAAGGCAGGTAAGAGTACCTTCCTAAATGCCATGATTGGTGCGGATATTTTAGCGAGTGAATCAGAAGCCTGTACCGTTTGCCGTACTGATGTCCGCCTGTTGGAAGCTGGAGAAGTACCCAAACTTTTGGAGTATCGAAAGGGACAAAGGCAGCCAGTTCGGATTTCTGAGGGTGACTCTAGTAAGATGCGGCAAGATTTTCTTGACCGTACCCGTGAAATTCGAGAGAATAATAACTCTGACAACACCACACGCTTTGAACTGCGGCATTCCATTGAGGCAATAAGCAAATACTCCTCCCTGGCTGGCTTCACCTTAGTTGACACACCGGGGCCGAACGAATGGGAGTCTGCTGGCTTCAATACAGTTGCACTGAAACAGACGGCATTAGAAGCTCTACGCACTTGTAATGCAATTTTGTTTGTTTTGGATTACTCTTCGTTTAAAGACAACACTAATTCAGAGTTGCTGCAAGATTTAATAGAACAGCGTCGAGAGTTTCTGGCAGAGAACACCGGGAAAATTTATTTTATTCTCAATAAGGTTGATCGAAAATCAAAGAATGATCGAGAGATTACGGATGTCATTGAAGATTTAAAGGAAACTTTGATTAGCTTCGGAATTCCCGAACCAATCATTTACGCTGTCAGCGCATGGCAAGGGTTATTGGCGAAGCTAATTCAGCAAGGCACAGCAACAGATAGTCAGGATGAAGACTTTTTTAACTTCTTTGCTGCGAGGTATGCACAGAAGGACGAGAGGGGAAGACGCTATATGCCTGCATCAGATGAAATTGCACCACAAGCTCTAAAAGATAGTGGCATTCCTACTGTTGAGAATACAGTTATTCAAACCATCATTCAGAATTCAGGATGGAATCTTTTAAATGATGTTTTGGCAAAACTTGATAAGGTAGCCAAAGCAACTGAAGATTCTCTTAACTTGCAAATTAAGGGCTGGGAAACTGAAATAAATTCTCTCAAATTAAAGGTTGAAGAGTACCGCAGACGTTCCGAAGCTGCTAAAGAAAACGTTGAAACTGTAAGGCAATCTGTAAAGGAACAAGAGCAAATATTAACCAATCAATTTAGCCAAGGTATAAGTGATTTTGCTGAGGGCGCTAAGAGGCAGATACAGATTGAAATTGAGCGAGTTGCTGAGTCTAGGTGTGGTCAACCCACGAAGCCTGAGGTCAAGAAAAAGCGTAAGAGGTCTAAAATCCAGACAAAGGGTGAAGTGCTTTCACAAGTAGATATTCCTACCAATGATATTAGTATGGCTATAACTTTCCCTAATGGTACTCCTATTGTGGGTGGTGCTTCTGTCTCTTTCAGTATTAAGCATTCTCTAGTAGACCCCTTAATGAGGCTTATTTCGAGTTCATTTGATAGCCCTCATTCTCCTCAGACTGAAGTTACTGATCCATATAAAATCAGAGTAGACACTGAAGAAGAGGCTCAAGAAATTGGGCGTGCCATCAATAGTTTTTGTACTCCTCATATTCAGAACTGGTGGATAGATACACAAGATCACCTTGTTAGAAAAGGAACATTAGTCAGAACGCAGTTAGTTCAGGAAATTCAAGCAGAGATCCAAAAGATATCTGATGAACTATCGAACTATATTGGTGAATCTTTGAATGTTGATATCAACGTTAATCCAATTCAGTTTCCTAATTTTGAATTTCCCGGAATCGATGCACAAATTCAAGTCCAGCAGGAGGTATATAAAAAGAAGGAGAAGAAAGAAGCAAAGAAAGAGGGAGTATCGCGCGGTTTTTGTGAAAAACAAGAACATTACCAAGCCAGAATCAGCTATGAAGAAGACGTTGAGATTGAACAGCAGCGTTCCTTTTATGAGGTTGATTTACGACAGACTGCCGAGGCAATCAAGCATAAGATAGACAGGCAGGCAAATGGAAGCCGAGATCTTCTACAGCGGGTCATTGAAAGGCAAATTTCAGACGACTTCAAAAATGCAGAAAATCAAATCAACGACTACATTAAAAGGTTTCAAGATGAGCTTGATAGCTTGCTGAGGGATCGGGAGACGAAAGAAGCTGAGGCTGAGCAGATTCGTGCAAAACTTGAGGATCAAAAAACCGCACTAAATGAGTATCTGAGGGAATTGACTTCTATTCGAGAATCCCTGAATACTTGGAAGCCAATTTAGATGGTGAAGCCCCATCCGCCAGGGAATCAATTCCCTGGCTAATAGCAAAAGTCCTCTAAAGAGGACTGGGTAACGCTTTCAGTCCACTTAAGTGGACTTGATCTATTAGCCCGGAGTTTAAACTCCGGGCGGAATTTTATCAAGCCACTGGAGGATGCTCATCCTGCCTATCCAACCAACTCACTAAATCCTCTACTCCAGAAAAATCCAACAACGCCTCTGCCAAAGCTTCCACTTGCTCCAGTGATAGCGCTTCAATTTGAGCTTGGAGTTCTGGACTTATTTCCCCAACTCGACGATTGAGCTGACGGAGAACCAGCGCCACTTCTCCTAGTTGCCTCCCTTCCTCCAGCGCTTCCTGATAGACTCGCGTTTGCCTCAACTCACTCAATCCAAACATTGCTGCAATCTCCTGCCGACTTAATTGCGGAAATTTGTAGACCACGATGGTTTCAATTAGCTCTATTATGGCTTCTCGCGATAG